>CAMRCO010000027.1 GCA_947040945.1 uncultured Spirochaetia bacterium | reverse complement strand
ATCTTCATTAACTAGAGAATCTTCATTAACTAGAGAATCTTCATTAACTAGAGAATCTTCATTAACTTCTATGTCAGAATTTTTATTATCATTTTCTTCGTCATTGTTAGGTATGTTTAGGTTTTCTATAGTCATTAATATCTCTTACTAAAATTATAAATTTATACACAATCATTGTATACTATTTAAAATATAAAAGAAAGTCTATGAATTAAATGCTCTATTAAAATTATAAAAAAAAGCCTATCCAATATTTTTAGGCTGACTTTTTTTATGTATTAGAAGCTTTCTATTATCTCTTTTGTAAGATCAAGTAACATAGCATTCGCAAGGTTTATTCCAGACACAACATCATTCAGTGAAGAATAAGAATAGTGGCTATGAATATATCTTGCAGGAACACCTAAAACAATAGAAGGCACCCCATTATTTGACAAGTGATATTTAGCAGCATTAGTAGCCCCTTTATCCCTTGCTATAACTTGATATTCTATATTATTTTTAGTAGCAATACTTTTAACATATTTTAGTACCCTATGATTTGTTATACATTGCCCATCAATTGCTCTTAATTGTATACCTTTGCCAATTGCTCCATGAGATGAAAATTCGTCTCTAAATGTATCATCAGCAGGTGAGCCTTCAAAAATTATCGCAAAATCAGGCTTAATTCGATTTACTGACACTGTAGCTCCACGTAGTCCAGTTTCTTCTTGAGCAGACATAGCCCCTACAACATTAAAAGGTAATGACATTCCTTTTAGCCCCTCTAAAACATTTACGACACTAGCACAGCCTAGCCTATTGTCTAATGCTTTTCCACGCATAACTTTATTTTTTTCATCATAGCTAAAAATGGTATCAGGAGCAACAGGGTCGCCTACGTCAATTCCGTAAACTTCTTTAGTTTCTTTGTAAGAGCTTGTACCTATATCTATATGCATGTCGCTCATTTTAGGTAATTTACTTAATTCATCGGACGTCATAAAGTGAGGAGGCTTAGAGCCTATCACTCCTTTAATGTATTCATTTTTTGAGTTTTTAATAATCACAGAACTCGCAGGTAAGTTTGCTTGATACCAACCACCTAAAGGGAGAAATGATATTGTGCCATTTCTATTTATGCTTTCAACAATGAACCCAACTTCATCAGTGTGGCAGTCGAGAGCGATTGTTGGTTTTCTTTCATCTATTTCACTTAGCCCCAAAAACATATTATTAATTGAGTCACGTTTTTTGCTTAAAAAATCAACTTTACTATCTATATAACTAATAACATCATCTTCAAAACCTGCAGGCCCAAATAAATTAGAAAAGTCTTCAATGCTTTTAATTAAATTTTTCATAATTAGATAATCCTTTTTATGCTAGTTTATTAACAAATATAATTATATATTCTTTATCAAAATAGTAAATATATTTTTATTATAACAGCATATCGTTTTAGTATTATTTTTTCATGTCGTCATTATATTTTTTTTGTATAAATTAATATTTTTTTTTAAGGAAGGGCAAAACGAATAGTAAAAATCTACCCCACAATAAAGCAAGGTAGATTTAACCATTTATAAACTATCTATTAAAACCAATGTCTAAATCCGACATTAACTCCAAGATTAATAGCACGAAAAAAATTAAAACTAGGAGCATTATCTCCAAAACCCAAACCTAAAACGGTTACACCAGTATAAGCGTCACTACTGTAAAAACCCACTAAGTTAGCACCAACTATAGCTTCAGTAAAAATTTCCCATTTTTCCCATTCTGGTTTATCAACCATCCATGAAAAACCAATAGGCATTCTAATACCCAAGTCTGCAGAAAAATCTCCAGTAGAGATACCAAGAGTAACACTAGCACCAGGTCCTAAATACATTAAAACATCAGCGTCCCCTGCTCTACCAATCTCTTTTTGAAGTCCCCACCAATCACCTGTAACATTTACAGCAAAACCAGTTCTCCAAAGACCAAAACTAGCACCAAGCATAATTGGGAAACCTTCAAACTGCCCTATAAGACCAAGACCACTTAAACCAATACCACCACCTAAATCAGCACCACCACCTAAATCAGCACCACCACCTAAATCAGCACCACCACCTAAATCAGCACCACCACCTAAACTAACTCCAACAGAACTACCACTTGGGTATGCCCCATAAGCTGTCATTGTCATTGTAACAATTGCTACTATAATAGCAAACATTTTTTTCATAAAACGACCCCTCTAAATTTTTTTATATTAAATTTACAATATTTATTAATCAAATAAAAATAGGTTAAAATCTATTCTAATAATAAGCATTGTAAAAATAACCAGCACTTTAGTAAAAATAAAGTAAATAATTTATTAAACCACCACACACACAAATATAAATTACCTACTGTGTATACCCGCATTTTAGATATTAAAAACTTTTATTTCGAACAAGTATGCATAAATTATAATGAATTGCCAATCACTACTATTTATTTTTTGATTTTTTATAAAAATATTCTTTAAACTAAAATTAAATACTAAAAAAAATATCGAATAAAAACTTGCTATATATAGAAATTAAAGTATATTATAGTGCATAAAAAATACTTATTAAAAGTAAATCCTATTAAAAGAACTAAAAAAATGTCAAAACGAATAATAACAACTGGATTTCTAATTTTCATATTGCTATCAAGTGGCGTATATGGAGTAACGCATAAAATTTTTGGATCAGCATCAGTACTAATAAGAAATTCTTATATCTCTCAAATTAGCACTTTAAACACAAATGACAATTGGTATGCTGTAAATATAGACAATTGGGAACTCCGTAACACCCCATTAGGAATTGGTATTGCTCTTGGATATGAAGCCACTTTTAAAAATAATTTCTTTTTAAGAGTTTCAACAGGCATTGAAAGCACAGGTGACTTTATGTGGCCTATAGATATTGGTGGCGGAATTAAGCTAAATATAAAAAATGGTGTAAAATTAAGTATAGGCGTTTATTTTGCTACAGTACAAACTGGCGGAAAACTTGGCATTGTTCCAAACATTTTAGGGACAGTAGGTAAAAACCCACCTGAAGAGATTAGCTACTATATGGGAATGTTTGGTTTCAAAGGAAGAGTTGCTATAGAAATTCCTTTAAACAGAAAAATGACAATATCTCCTTTTCTTTCCTATGCGGCATATCCTCATACAGCACATAATATTATTTCAGATTTAGATACTGATATTTACATAAATAATTTAGCTCAAGGGTTAAGGCTTGATGGTATTCAAATAGGAGCAGAGTTTAGCTTCTTGCTTTAAGAAAAAAAATGCGTATAAAAATTTTAATAATAACAACAATAGTAATAGTAAATACTATCTCTTGCACTAGTTACCTTGATTCTTTAAGCGAATTAGACCATGTTAAAGAAAAGAATAATTTGTCTATTACTGAAAAAGAAATGCTTTTTCCATATCATGATTATACTCTTAATAGTATAAGTGTTCCAAATATTACAGATGAAGAGACTAGATGGTTAATGTCTACACTAGACTTAATGAGGGTAGTTATAAACTCTGACGCCTTTGAAACTGAAGTATTAAAAACAGATTTTTATGCAGGACGAGATATATCGTCTACTGTGCCAGAATACCAAATTAAAAATGGTGGTAAACTTAGCTCTAAGCGTCTGCTAGATGTTATTAGAAGAAGCCCTATTGTTGTTAATATTGTAGAACGTAATGAGAATATTGCATCTCCTTATCATCATTATGGGGCAGCGGATCTTTATTCTAGCGAACATGCTTCAAGAGCTACCGCCAATCTACAAAAAGTAGCACTTTCTAGCAAGAGTGTATTAAGTGGCGGTATTCAAAATAAAATAAATGTAGCAACTGAACTTTTACGCACAATGATGTTTGAGCAAGGTTTTTTCCTCCCACCTGCTAATAAAATAAGAACCCCGTTTAAAACTGCTGCTAATAACAAAAAAGTGCAAAAAGACTATATAAAATTTTCGACATTCCATGAAACAAAATTTGATTATTTGCTAGAAAAAGGTATATAAAATGCGTATAAAAATTTTAATAATAACAGTAATAATGATAAGCATAAACTCTTGCACTAGCTCTGTAGATTCTGTTTCTGAAATAGATTTCTTGTCAAAAAAACAAGTATTAACAGAACAAGAAAAAGATCATTTATATCCTGCTTGGAATATTAGTCTTAGACATTTAAAAAACGAATCTAAAAATAGAGCATTCACTGCTGAAGAAAAAGAGACAACTCTTAGTATATTGAGTGTTATACGCTTTGTTGTAAACACTCCAGAGTTTGAAGCAAATATTCTTAAGAGACAATTAAAATCAAGCGAAAATAAAAGTGCTCAAACCACATCAGCATCAGTTAAAGTGGGAGACAAACTAGATTCTGAAAAAGTTTTGAGAACTGTACAAAGAACATTACTTGAAACACAAATATCCTTGGCAGAACTTACTGGTGGTGCACTTGGGCTTGGTATTGTTCCGAAATATTACCCCTATTTTGAAGATGTAAATCATCGAAAATATGAGAGTATTATGAAAGCAAATATGTCACAAGTATGGGTTAAATTTACAAGTAGATATAATATAACTGACTCGCTAGCCTCTTATGCTGCTATAGGAGAAACTTTACTACATGAAGCCACACATAACTTAGGATTTGGTCATCATGATAGCATTTCTCACTATGGACCTGATGTCTCCTATGCGATGGGGCAAGAATACGTAAAAACTTTGAGAGACCCTGCTTTCCTTAAAAAATATAAGAACGAGTTCAAAAGACTTGTCCCCTACTTTGAAGAAAAATATGCCCAGTTCATAACAACTGAGCCTGCTGTTAAATCTAAAAATGTTGCTGATAGCAAGAATAATCATTTCCATGTCGAAACGCATAGCCATAGTGGGGAGGCTTTAACTATTGTGGAATGTATTATTGGAAGTGATGCAGAAAACTATATTAAGCCATTTCGATATGTTGTGAAAAATGGAGAGCGTACAGCAGACGATTTTATCCTTAAATAAATATCATAATTCATATTTGTACTTGATAAACTACTTTTTTTGTGATATAATAAACCCCTCATAATAAACTAAAAGGATTTACAAGTTTATGGAAAACTCTATCATTGATGAAAAAGAGACGCTTGAACAAAAAGCAAAACAAGATGCTAATAAGTTTAATATAGATGAGTCTATATTAGAAAATGATGCTGAACTTGAAAAGGTTATGGAATCGATTATATATGTGGAAGGTAATATACCAATTTCAAGATTAAAAAGTATATTTCAATGCGAAAATGAAGACCTTTCAAGACATATAAAAAACATCAACGAAAAATATAAAAATGCTAACAGTGCCCTTGAGGTGCTTGAAATGGGTAACAGTGTATTAATGACTGTAACTCCTTCTGTGTTTGGAGTACTTTCAAGCATATATGACAAAAAAAGAAAAAAGAAAATATCAAAAGCGATGCTACAAACTCTTTCAGTTATCGCATATAAACAGCCTATTACAAAAGCTGAAATAGACGATGTAAGACAAAGCGACAGTGCATATCACCTAAGAACTCTTATGGAAGATGATTTTATTGAGTGGAAAGGTAGAAAAAATTTCCTAGACAAACGTCAAACTTATGGTACAACTGATAAGTTTTTAATACATTTTGGAATATCGAATGTAGATGAATTACCAAAACTTAGAGAACTTAAAGATTTAGAGTTTAACAAAAGCGAATAAAAACACTAGTCTTAAGCTTTTTAATAATATATTATACTCTGTTATAATTAATACAACATATCAAAGAAATAGTCTACTTGTTAATGTATGATTCTATGATATAATAAGAAAGAATCTATACTAAAATACAAAATAAGCAGTAATTTTTTTTAATGCACTTTTTAATTGTCTAGTATAGGTGAATTATAAAAAGGATTTAGAGTTTAGAAAACATGAATAAAACTGAAAATAATGATAACACTGAAAGCAATGATGATAATATAAGGCTTGTAAAAGTTATAACTGAAGCGGGTATTGCTAGTCGTCGCCGATGTGAAGAGATAATAAAAAATGGACGTATCAGAGTAAACAATAAAGTTATACTTGACCCAGCTTTCCGAGTAAATGAAAGCGACACTGTGTCATGTGATAGAGAAATAATTGAACGTGAAACAAAGCATTATATTGCTTTATATAAACCTAAAGGTGTTGTAAGCACGACAAAATACCTACCGGGTGGACGCCGTATTATAACCGAGTTTTTTAAAGACATCAAAGAGCGTCTTTTTTATGCAGGTAGGCTTGACTCAGAATCACGTGGCATAATGGTTATTACAAATGATGGTAAGTTCGCAAACATTATTACTCACCCATCATACGAAATAATGAAAGTATATGACGTTACAGTAACAAATAAAGTTGACCCTGAAAAAATAGTCGAAGTTAGCAACGGGGTAACAATAAAAAATATACACTACTCCCCTTTCAAGTTTATGATACTTTCAAAAGGTCGTATTCAAAGTAAAATACGTATAACAATAAACGAAGGTAAAAATAGAGAAATAAGAAAAATATTTGACTTTTTAGGTTATAAAATTATAGACTTAGAAAGAATATCAGTAGGTTCTGTGCATAAATTTCATGCAGGTCTTGGCACATTAGAGGCAGGACATACTAGACGATTAAGTGAAGAGGAAATTGCTTTCTTTTTTAATCAGAAAGAAAAAATGGATGAAATCATAAAAAATAGCCCTAAAAGAGAAAGACTTATAGAGCCTAACAAACAAAAAGAAGAAGAAAAAGCTAGAGAGAAAAAAGTAGATCGAAGTAAATGGGCTAAAGCTAAACCTAAAAAAGGGAATGCTATTAAAAAACAAGAAAAAAGTAGGCTAAAAAAGAAAGAACAAAGCAAGCAAACCAAGTGGTCAAAAGACAAACCTACTAAAGGGAACAATAATAAAAAATATGGAAGATAATACTTAATTGAAGTAGTTTAACAATAAAAAACACCATAGAAAATTATTGCTTTTTATTAAATTAATTAGTACTATCTCTTTGGTTTACTGATTCACAAAAAAAATGTAGGAGCTATGTTATGGATAATCTAAAAATTAATGATTTTCTAAATTATAAATTTGTATACTCACTTGAATCCTCTCCAAACAAAAATCATACTGCTTTTGTTGTTACTGAAAGTGATTACGAAAACAATAAATATAAATCAAATATTTGGGTAATGGATTCAAAAACAAAAACACACTTTAAGCTAACGGCTCTTGATGAAGAGAAAAGTTTTATTTGGCTTAATGACCGCACTCTATTATTTCCTTCAAACAACAGAGACCCTAAACTAAAAAAGAAAGTTGATGAAGGCGAGACTTGGACAAGCTATCACTCCATAAATATTGATGGTGGTGAAGCAAATAAATATATGAATATCCCACTAAATGTAGTTAACATCAAAAAAATTGATGAAGACCACTTTATAGTAACAGCTATATTTGACAATTATGCCATAAACATAAATAACCTTAAAGGGGATGAACGTTCTAAGGCAGTAGAGAAAATAAAAGAAGAGTGTGATTATCAAGTTTTAGATGAGATTCCATATTGGTTTAATGGAAAAGGTTTCATAAACAAAAAAAGAAATAGACTTTATATTTATAATAAAAAAGATGAAACTGTAACACCTATTACAGACGAGTTTACAGATGTTTCATATTATGACTATAGTGAAGATAAAATATTATTTGTTTCTACCACATATAAAAATAAATTAGAGTCAGAAAGTGAACTTTCAGAGTATAACATTAAAACTAAAGAAACTAAAAAACTTATAGAACAAGGCGTTTACAAAATTCAGTTTGCTATGTTTTTAGGCGAAAATATTATATGTGCTTTAAGCGACATGAAAGAGTATGGCAAAAATGAAAACTGTAAATTCTATGCTATTAAAAATAATAAATTAGAATTCTTAAAAGATCATGACACATGGATTATCGACACTGTAGGAAGCGATTCTAAATATGGTGGAGGCAAAAATTATAGAGTAGAAAATAACAAATTATATTTCCCTACAACAATAGATAAAACTGCCCTCCTAAACACAATTGACATAAACGGCAATGAAGAGATTCTATCACTTGATAATGGTTCGATAGGAAGCTATACCTTATTAAATGATGACGAAATACTTTTTACAGGTCTTAGAGCACTTAAGCTTGAAGAGGTTTATTCTCTTAAAAACAAAGAAGAAAGTCAAATAACGCATTTTAATGATGACATCCATAAAGAAAAATACCTTTCAAAACCTAAAGAATTAAACTTCATTAATGACGGCATTGAAATTAAAGGCTGGGTATTAGAGCCTATTAATTTTGACAAAAACAAAAAATATCCTGCTATACTTGATATTCATGGTGGGCCTAAAACAGTTTATGGAGAGGTTTTTTTCCATGAGATGCAGGTATGGGCAAATATGGGGTATTTTGTATTATTTTCTAACCCACGTGGAAGTGATGGACGTGGCAATACATTTGCTGATATACGTGGAAAATATGGTACAGTTGACTATGATGACTTAATGAAATTAGTTGATACTGCATTAGAAAAATATCCTGCCATTGACAAAGATAAGCTAGGTGTTACTGGTGGCTCTTATGGTGGGTTTATGACTAATTGGATTATAGGACATACTGACAGGTTTAAATGTGCAGCATCACAAAGAAGCATATCAAACTGGGCTTCAAAGTTTGGTATAACTGATATCGGATACTCTTTTAATCAGGATCAGCAAGGATCAAGCCCATGGGATAATCCTGATAAGCTTTGGTGGCATTCTCCATTAAAGTATGCTGACAAAGTAACTACACCTACTCTATTTATTCATTCAGATGAAGACTATAGGTGTACACTTGAGCAGGCTTTACAAATGTTTACAGCATTAAAGTATCATGGTGTAGAAGCAAGAGTTTGTGTGTTTAAAGGCGAAAATCATGAACTTTCAAGAAATGGTAAGCCTAAACATAGAGCAAGACGTTTAGAAGAAATTACAAATTGGTTTGAAAAATACTTGAAATAACTAATTTAACATAATTAAATAGTCTATCTTTTTATATTTTGGTATATAAATTTAGCTAAAACTATGTTATTATTTGAGCGGTTTATTTATGAATTACATTTATCCAATTACACAATTTGAGCTAGCCATTATAAGCTTATCAACTAGTATACTTTTTATAGCTATTATAATAAACATCTATACTTATTCTAAACTTAAAGAAAAAATACAGCTCTACATGTTATTTATAAACCTAGTCATGTTTGGTGGAACAATGGTTAGTACCATTACCCTTAGCTTAACTGTAATGGATTTTGATATCGAAACTATTTTAAGAATATCATCTTTAGGGCAAGTTATTATAAGCTATATAGGTTTAGCATGGCTAATGTACACTGAAGAAGCACTAGCACATAATAAAGTAATTAAGCCTATTTTATATATTGCAAAATTAAGTACGATACCAGTGCTTATTACTGTAACTATATCTTCTTTTATACTACCCGACTTGTTTTTATCAGTAGAAACACCTATTTGGACAGCATTGGAAGGAATTAAAGAGTCCGACTTAACAAGAGGAAAAAATGGAATATTATATGTTATAAGAGATGCTTATACAAGTGCTATCGCTGGAGTTATACTTTTTTCTTTTTTTCATGAAATTATTATAAATAAAAGAAAAAAAGGCAATATTATATTTCTGGTTAGCCTTATATTATTTATATTAGCTAGTATGGATGAAACGCAAGTTGTATATACAGGTAAAAATCTTTTATTTGGCGGCACTGTATTTCCACGTGCTGTAGCAGCAGCAGGTTTCTTTGGTCTAGTTGTAATATACTTATCTGTAGAAAGATTTATTACTGCTACATTTAATATTGATAGAACAAAAGGAATATTACTTGATATTTCAAAACAACATAAAAATATATTCAGTAATTCTGTATCTATGTCAAACAGTATAGTTAATGTTAAACATAATATAAAAAGTGTTATATCAAATTTTTACAATCTATCATCAAGTATACTCAGAAATATAAATAAACTTAAATCTTCAATTGTAAAATCCATAGAATATTCAAAAAAATTCGAGATTTCTAATAATGAACAAAGAAATGCTATAAGCATCAATGTCACACAGTTAAAAAAGATAGAAAACAATTTCTTAAGTATGGAAGCTGCATTAGAAACACAAAAAAAAGGCATTACTAAAACATCCAATTATCTTGAAAAATCTATAACAACTATGTATAATTTGCAATCTAGAGCAAAAAATCTCACAGAATATTCTTTAGTATTTAAGAACAAAACAATTGAAACAAAAGATAAAATACATGACAGCACTAATCAGATAGAGTCATTCCTACAAATTTCAACACAAATAAGGCGTATTATTATATTTATAAATAATCTATATGATAAAGCGAAAATTTTAGCTATAAACTCAGGTATACAAGCATCAAAATCAGAAAACTGGTCAGAGAATTTTTCTATAGTTTCTAAAGAAATATCTGAACTAGTTCAAGAAATACTTACTGTAACAAAAAAACTTGAAGTACTTCTTTCAAATATTGATACAACATTTAAAGATTTTTACTTCACTAAAAACAATATACTTTCTAACTTTAATACACTTGTAGGAGATACAGATCTTATAGAAAGTAATATTAAAAAAGTTTCAGAAGATATTTATTTACAAAACGACTATAATACACATTCACTAAAAAACATTTCTAAATTATTATCAATAAATAAAAATACGAAAGAATTTTTACTAAAAGAAAAAGATTTTTCTAAAACAACTGAAACTATGCTACTACATTTAAATGATATACTAATCAGTACAGAGAATAGATCAAGCGAACAAGCAGATGCACTTAAAAATTTATTAAGTGATATGAATAAGATTTTAGCAACATCAAATGATCTTAAATCTGCATGTTCTAAGTTTAATGATAATTTAGAAAATTTTGATAGTGTAGTTACAAACTTAAAAAACAAAACACTTGAGTATAAATAAGTTTAAGGGAATAATATGCAAATATTTTTTACTAGTTTAGATTCATCCATATTAAATATAGCTGAAATAATTATTGCTATGTTTTTCTCAGCAACTATATTTATATTTTTAGTGTTGTACTCAATAATTTTCTTAAAAACCAAAGATATATCATATTTACCTTTTTCTATATCCCTATTTTTTTTACTTATCTATGACATTTTATATATAATAGCATTATCTATATATAAAAATAATGAATTAACATCTGAAATATTAAGTATATTAAAAATGTCTGAATTATTAATAAGCTTCTCTATTTTAATAATACTAACACTTATTCCGATTTCTTTCATGGTATATTATAAATCAAATAAATATATTAAAATTATAAATATATTTGTAATTGTATTAACATTTATATTTAATTTAAACTACCTAAATAAAGTATTAGAATATTTTATAAATACTGATAGAAAAGGAGGGTTATCATTATTTGATTCCAACAATTTAACTGGAAGATATTTAATTCTATTTACTTTATTAATTATATTTACATCTTTTTTATCCATTCTAATAGATTTAATAAAAAAAAGATCCTATAAAAAATCTATATTAATAGTAGCAAGCTCAATGTTTTCTATCTACATACTCCTTGAGCCTTTTACTACCTTTGATATATTTACTAAATTTATACAAGACAGAATATTTGTTTCAATATTCATTTTCACATTAGTATTTTATGCTATAGTTTTAGAAAATTTTTCAAAATATGTTTTAATAAAAATAAGAGATCAAAGTATTTTAAGTAATACAATAGATAAAAACTATACCATAATAAATAGTATATCAAGTATAGTAAATAAGATGGAAAAAATAGATAGAAATGTAAAAGAAGTTGAAATCTATATTCCTGATATAATAAGAGAAAATGAAAACGCTATTGATATAATAAAATATAAAACAACTCTTATAGAAGAATCTAATAATAATTTCTTAAAAACACATAAAGAAAAAGAAGATGTAACAAAAGAATATGCTAAAACAATAGAAAATATTTTTAATGAATCTGATTCTCCTAGAAGGGAGATGGAGTCAATGAGTATTTTGTTTTCTGATACAACAAATGAAATACTTTCAAAATCTATAACAACTGAGAAACTTGAAAACATTATAAAAACACTTAAAATGACATCTCATACATTTAATGAAAACTCTGATAACATATTAGAATATATTTATAAATCTATATCAAGATTTGAAAACATAAATAACATGACTGACTCTATATATGAAACTATCGCTTTTGTTAAAGATATTACAACTAAAACATCATTACTTTCTATAAACGCTGGTATCCAAGCATCAAAAGCTGGAAGTGTTGGGAAAAGTTTTTCTGTTGTTGCAAAAGAAATAGGAGCATTAGCTGCAGAAAGTTTAAGAGAAACTGAGCAAGTAGAAAAAATACTAAACGATATATTTTCCTCTTTAATTTCTGTAGAAAACTCAAGTCATAACATAAAAAAAGACTGTGATATATTTAAATATGATATAGAAGAAATGACTACTAATATTGAAAATCTTATACATGAAATAGAGGAATATAAACTTAGTGAGCCTCAAAAAATAATAAATATTAAAGCATTAATAAAAGAAAATGATAACTTTATTAAAGACAATAAACAAAAGAACACTATAACAAATTCAATAAGGGATAATATACTCGCTATATTTATAAATAAAAATAACCAAGAGGACAATGTTCTTAAACAACAAAATCATATTAAAAATATAGAAGAAAAAATATCAATGATACTTTCTGTAAAAGAAAGCATGCCTGAGTTTTCAAAAGACTTAAAAGAACATACAAAAAATATGCATAGAGATATATTAAGCCTATCTATGGCTATAGTAGAAAATGATTCTAATAATCTCAAAAATATAATTCAAAATAAAGAATATGTAGTACCCGCATTGTCAAAATATTTATGATAGATACAGTTCTAATTTTGATACTTCTATTTGCTATGATTTATGGTAGTATTAAGGGATTTATGTCAATGGCTGAGCCTGTAATAGCTTTTTTGATATCTATATTTCTAACGCCAATGGCTAACATTTTTCTTCTAAAATATATTTCATTTTATGAAGAGAAACTTATATTTAAGATTTTACTATTTCTAATTATATACGCCATATCAAGATTTTTAATATCAATACTAAAAACAAATTTGAAAAAAATATTACGCACTATATACCTAGGCTGGCTTGACCACTTAATTGGAGCAATAAGCTCAGTAATAATAGCTTCAATGCTAATCTTACTAGTATTGACTTTTATTACAGAGTTCACAGGAAAACCATTTCACTCAAACTTAGTATTTTACTTAAAAGACTTTAAGAATTTAATAATATAATTAAACTCTTTTAAGTAGAGTTTCCAATATTTTTTCTAAAGGTAGAATTTCTACAACCCCACCAGCAGCAATTGCCTCTCTAGGCATACCAAACACAGTACAAGTTTCTTCATTTTGAGCAATGGTATAAGCACCAGCATCCCTCATCTCTTTCATACCTAAAGCCCCATCATCTCCCATACCAGTAAGAATAACCCCAATAACTCTTTCACGTGCAGAAACAGCGGCACTCCTAAAAAGTACATCTACAGATGGTTTATGTCTTGATACAGGCTTCCCATCTTTAACCTCAAGAAAATATCCCCCATCTTTAACTCGGATTAAAGTATGTTTATTCCCACATGAAACTACAGCCTGCCCATTAGTTATAGACATCCCATTTTCTGATTCTTTAACATCTATTTTCAGTATAGAATTAAGTCTCTTCGCAAAGGAAGTCGTAAAACGCTCAGGCATATGTTGTGCGATAACAATAGGAGGACATGTTGGAGTTACATTTTTAAGACAAGTAACAAGCGCTTCTGTGCCTCCAGTAGACGAGCCTATAACTATAATTTTTCCATTAGGAACTCTTTCTTTAGATGGAGTTAAAGGTAATATTACATCTGCATTAAATTTTTCATATAGTGAAGCCGTATTGATAACTGGTTCAACAATATTTACAGAATTATTTTTCACACTTGCACTAATATCTACACCATGTTTTTTATAAAACTTAATTCTATTAGAATAAGCTAATTTTATTTTTTGAACTAAATCAAATGAAAGCTCATTAACACCTTCTTTAATATTAGAAGATGGCTTTATTACATAGTCAAATGCTCCAATATTTAAAGCATCAAGTGAAAGCTCTCTATGCTTTTCAAGTAAAGAACTAAACATGATTACAGGTACAGGATTTGTAAGCATTAATTTTTTTAAGAATGTTATACCATCCATTTGTGGCATTTCAATATCAAGTGTTATAACATCTGGCTTCAATTGAAGTATTTTATTCTCAGCAATAACAGGATTAGCTGCAGTCCCCACCATTTCAAGATTAGGGTCAGATGACACTATTTGTCTAAGTAGTTCTCGAATAAGAGCACTATCATCAACAGAAAAAACTTTTATTTTACTCATTTACATACACTCCATAGTCAAAATAATGTTATATCAGACTGTTCTTTTAGTTTATCTTCCAAAATCTTAGAATATTTAATTTCTTGCTCAACAGAAAACTCATTCGATACTGCTCCAAGTTTTTTTAGCATAATTTTATTCTCGGTATTAAAAAAAAACACTTTACGTGGCGTGTTTCCACCTATGTCTTCAGTTATTATTGGAATATTTTCATCTGAAAGAAACTTTTTTGCAAAATTAATATTTTTATCTGCTATCTTAAGCACATTACTAGTAAGCCCCGGAAGCACATTACCACCACCAAATATCTTGGCTGTAATATTAGATTTTTTTCCACCTAGTTTTAATATTTCATTCATTATAACTTCCATAGCATATATACCATAACGTGTATTATTATAATCATCTACGTTATCTAAGTCTTTTGACTCAGGCAACATAAAATGATTCATACCACCAATTTTATTTTCGCTCTCAAAAAGGCAGACAGATATACAACTACCTAAAATAGTTTTTACAACTGAAGGTTCTTTTGATACATAATATCCGCCAATATGTATAGTAATACGCTTATATGAAGCATCAGCCACGGAAGGAAAATCTATCATATTACTCCCTATATTTTCATATATATATTGCTAGACTCATACTTAAACTTATCTGCCAAATTAAAGAGAGTTTCAGAATGACCTATAAATATAAAAGAATCACTTTTCATATAACTATGAAGTTTATGAAAAAGCTGTTTTTGAAAATCTTTATCAAAATAAATAATAACATTTCTACAAAATATTAAATCAAACTCTGAATGTATATCATAGTCATCATCTTTAAAGTTCAGAGGTCTAAAGTAAGCACTACTTTTCAAAATATCCTTAACTTTATATTTTCTTTCTTCCATATTGTTAAGTGTTTTACTTCTAAGAAAATATTTTTTAAGCAAGCTATTTTCTATAGGACTAACAACATCTTCTCTATACACGCCTTCCTTAGCATGAGCTAAAACATTAGTATCTACATCAGATGCCAAAACCTTTATATCGTAATCATTAAACCTACTACCAAAATACTCATGAAGTGTAATCAGTATAGAATAAGGCTCTTCTCCAGAAGAACAAGCAGCACTCCATATACGCAAATTTTTAACCTTACCTTCTTTATATGCATTCTCCCAATTAGGTAAAAATGTAGACTTCATATACTCAAAATGTTTATTTTCTCTAAAAAAATCTGTTTTATTTGTTGTAACGGAGTTAATAAAGTTTACAAGCTCTTCTTTGCCTTTATCAGAACTTAAATACTCTATATAACCCTTAAAATTATCTATATTTAAAGCTTTTATTCTTTTACCTAACCTTGAAGTGACCAAGGTTTTTTTATGTGCTCCCATAATAATTCGAGTTTCTTTATAAATAATTTTACTTATTATATCAAACTCAGCATCAGTTAAACTAGGGGCATTTCCATTAAAATCCATATAATACTCATTAAATACTTAACTTATTTTTCTCTAACCACACCTTTCTCAGAAATCACAACCTCATCAACAGGAAGAACCATAACAACCCTATCATCGATTTTTATAACACTTGATATTTTAAGCCCTGAAATACTTTCAATAGGGGTGTCATAAATTTGATCTTTACGTATAGTAGCAACATCTGTTACAATATCAGCCAAAACACCAAACTTACGAGAAGGGGTTGATAAAACAATAATAACATCATTATCAAAAGTTCCATGATCAGCACGTTCTATACATAAACGTTTGCGCAAATCAATTACATGCAAAATATTTCCTCGCAAGTTTATAAGACCAACCATATAGTCGCTACTACCGGGAACAGGAGTTAAAGTTGCTACTCCCACTATCTCTTGAACTGATAAAACATCTAAAGCATATTCTTCAGAAGCTATCTTAAAAACTAAATATTGATATATATTATCATCTAAAGTATTGTAATTAAATGATTTATCCTTAGCATCATCAACCATAATTATAAACCATCTCCTTAAAAATTAATTTGTAGAATTATTTATTTTACCCTGCAAGGTTTTATTAACAAGTCCCTGTATATCTATAATAAGAGCTATTCTACCATTACCTAGTATAGTTCCACCTGCTACTCCAGAATGTTTATCAAAATCAGAATCTAAAGATTTTATTACAACCTGTTGCTGGTCTAAAAGTTCATCAACAAAAACAGCACACTTCCTGTATCCAGCCTCTGAAACAACCACTATGCCTTCTTCTATATCGACTACATTTGTATCAACACCAAACACACTATGAAGTCTTATTAAAGGTATATACTCACCTCTAATATTTATCATCTCACCTCTATCTTCAAAAGGTCTAACTTGTTCTCGTTTAACTTTAAGTTGCTCAATAATAGAAAGTAAAGGCATAACAAATATTTCACTACCGAGTGAGAATGTGATACCTTCTATTATCGCAAGTGTAAGAGGTAATTTCAACGCAAATGTAGAGCCTTCTCCCGGAGTCGACTTTATCTCAATTCTACCTTTAAGCTTTTCAATATTTACACGAACAACATCCATTCCAACACCACGCCCTGATATATCAGAAACTTTTTCAGCAGTTGAAAACCCTGGTGCAAATATTATTTTATAAATTTCCATATCACTATATTGTACATCTTTTGAAAGAAGCCCCTTCTCAATTCCCTTTTTATATATTACATCTTTATTAAGCCCATTCCCATCATCAGAAACTTCTATAATAACATGCCCTTCTTGATGAGCTGCTGACAATGTTATTGTGCCATGCTCAGTTTTATTACGGCTAACTCTATCTTCTTTTGTCTTCTCTATACCATGATCAATTGAGTTTCTAATAATATGTTTAAGTGGATCTGAGAGTTGTTCAAGCATATTTTTATCAATCTCAGTTGTCTCCCCTTTTATAACCAATTTTATATCTTTATTAAGCTCTATACTTAAATCTCTTACATATCTATGAAATTGTGAAAATATAGGCCCTATAGGCATCATACGAATATTCATAACCTCTTCTTGTATTTGCCTTGTAATCCTATCTAATGATGACACAGCTTCTTTAAGTGAGTTGTCAGAACCTTCTACTTTTGAAGTAATTTGCATTATTCTAGACTGAGCTATAACAAGCTCTCCTATTAGGTTCATCATACTATCAAGCTTTCTTGTATCAACTCTAACAGTAGATGCTACTTGAGCAGGTTTATTTACTTGCTTAGTTTCTTTTTTCTCTTCCTCACTTTTACTATCTGATAAAGCTTCATTAATACTTTCTATATTATCTTCATAACTTTTAGTTTCATCATTTACAATTTCTTCAATTGGCACTTCTTCTACTGGAGAATGATTAGAAATAGGTTCAATTGACGCTGTGTGACTTATAAATATATCATTATCATCTATAACAAATAAAAATATATTAGAAAGATGATTAATATCTAAAGTGGTGTCTAGGTCTAGCTCAAACTTAGTATAACAAATGTATGGGTCGTCAAAATTACTTATTAATGGTAGATTTTCAGCATCTATACTTAAATTAGTAATTACTCCAACAGCCTCTAAATCACCTAAGTACATAAGAGGGTCTATTCCATTATCAAAAATATTACTTTTAAACTCCATTTTAATATGAAATATATTAATAAGACCAGAATCATCCGTTTCTACATTAGAATTATTGCTAGAACTTTTAGGAGTCTCTTTTTTCTCTTCTTGAACAGGCTCAGTACTTCCACCAGCAAGGGCTTTGATTTTACTTTTAAGTGAATCAATTGTGGTAACGCCTTCTGTCTCTCCATTACCCTCAATTATATTATCTAACATAAGTTTCATAGTATCTAAAAACTCAAGAAGAGCTGTGATAATTTCTGCTGTTACCTCAAGTTTCCCACCCCGTACCTTCTCAAGCAAATTTTCAGCTACATGATTTAAATCGCTCATAGCATCAAAGCCTACAGTACCAGCACTTGATTTAAGAGTATGAGCACTTCTAAAAATTTTATTTAAAAGTTCATTATCAGTTTTATTATCTTCTAAAAGCACCAAGTCATTCTCAAGCCCCTCAAGTATCTCTTGTGCTTCACTTATAAAGATAGATATAAATTGATCTGAATCAAACATATAATAGAATCCTTATTTTATTTCTATCCAAGAAAACGTTTAACAACATCCAAAAGCTGTGTAGGATTAAATGGCTTAACAAGCCATCCACTAGCACCAGCAGCCTTACCCTCAACTTTCTTCTCTTCTTGTGATTCAGTTGTAAGCATCAAAATGGGTGTATATTTATATTTATCTATAAGTCTTACATGTTTTATAAACTCTATACCATCCATTTTAGGCATATTTAAATCAGTTATTATCATATCAACACCTGAACTTTTGTTTAAAGTTTCAAGACCTGTAGTCCCATCATCTCCACTTATTACATCATACCCGCCTTTTTTTAGCGTATACTCAACCGATGCCCTCGCCGTATTTGAATCATCAACTATCAGAACTTTTTTACTCATATTATATAACCTCTTTAAATATTATAATTTATTCAAAATATTGAAATATTCTAACGCTTTATCAGGCAATCCATCGATAACTAATTTTTTGCCATTACTTGTCAATTCTTTACTCATCGCATACAATACCTGAATGCCTGCCAAATCTACCGTTGCCCCATCATGAAAAATAACTTTTATATCCTCTGAATAATCAGACTTTTTAACAACAGGAGTAAAATATTTAGACAAACTTCTAACATCGAAACTCTCTGAAAACTCTATAACTGACATAAAACCTCTTGAAAATTAAAATATAGTAACATCATCGTTGTTAGGAACATAGGCATCAAGAACATCTTGATTGCCACCACCTGATAACACATCATTCATTATAGCTCTCTCTTTTTCAATAGTATACGAATTCATTATACTCAAATACTTTTCGCTTTCTATTTTCCAACTTGTTATACCAATTTCTGCATACAAAGATTGCTTTTTCTCTTTAATCAAAGAATGTATACTAGAAGATATTTCTATAATTTCATTTACATTAACAAGCATAGATTCAAGAGAGTTTAAGTCAAGTATCGTCTCGTCAATTAAGTCTAAAAGACTATCAGCATAACTTTTAAACATCTCAGCATTAGTTCTTATAAGATTTTCTGAATTCTTTAGCCTAGAGACAATAGACCTAGTCATACCCTCTATAGCTGAATACTCATCTGATTGCTGATTTATATTAGACTTAAAATTTTGAACAGAATTAAATATTTCACTTTTAATAGTATTAAATTCAACAACACATTCTTCTACAGTATCGGTAATATTACTTGCAATAGACTCAACACTCTCTATAGAAAAAATACGAGAGTCACTAAAAATAGCCTCGTTTTTTTCAAGTTCTATTTTTGCTAAAAAGTTTATCGAATTAAATGTTTTCGCTATATTTTTCGTATCAGAAAACATATCTTCAAGTTGATCAATTAAATCACTTATTGCAGCATTATCATCTGAAATAATATATTTCTCATTTAAGAAATTTTTATAACCATCTAAATAGCCTTCTACCAAAACTTTATATTTATCAAAAAGGTAATTAGACACTATAAACGGATATTCAGTCTTGTCATTAGCTTTCCCTATCATATACTCAACGATTAAATCTCTGTCATTTGCAATCGACTTAAGTGTAGACCTTAAAATATTAAGCTCTTTTTTTATCGCAACATTAGATTCCTTTATCTCATCATAAATCATTCTTAAATTACTTAAAATTGTCAATAAAACAGCATCAGAAAACGTCAAAACGTCTAAAACTAAACCTTTAACTTCTTCTCTATCAGCATCAGTTAAACTATCTTTACCTTCACACTCTTTACATTTTGCAGAATAAGCATCAATAAAAAACTTATTCTCTTCTATTAATATCCTAATAGCTTGAGCTACATGCTCAGTTTGTTGCCTGATAATATCTTCTCTTTGAAGGATAATCATAATCTCTGAAATATAGTCATAAGTCGAACTTACACGCCCTATAACATCAAATAATATTTTTGAAAAAACAGAAAATGATTTCGCTATACCAAAATGTTCTTCTCTAATTTTTTCTTGCATCTCAAGAAAATTAGCTTTCTGATCATTATTTGTATCTACTATCTTTGTCTTAAACTCATCAAACTTAAGAAACAAATCATTTCCAACTTTATTCATAGAATCAGCCTGAGCATTTGATAAATCAGAAAGCTTAATAATATTTTTAGATATCTCTCCGAAAGCATGCCCAGCAACACCATACTTAGATGATATAACTATAGCATTTAATGAATAAACCTTAATTTGATCAGCCAAAAGCCTTATTTTATCAATAGACTCCATTACATTATTAGTTTTACTAACATCTCTAATAATCGACTCTGAAAGTGTATCATCTTGCTCAATAAAATATTTTATTTTGTCAAAAGAGTTTGTAAAATCCTCTTGATTATCATCTAAATCCTTAGAAAAACTTCTATTATTATCATCACTTTCTTCTGTAAAGTAAGACATAAGAGCTTCCGCTCTAGCATTCTCATTATTCATCTCTTCATCTATAATAGGGAATTTCTGACCTATACCACCGTATACTCGGCTTATTTCTGACAGAAACACCTCAATATCATTTATGGTAGTTTCTAAAATTACAGAATAGTCAAGAATATTCTGTTCTATAGATTTATCAATTAAATTACCATTATCCACAAAAAACACCTAGTTTTATTTTTCTCAAAGCAATATATACATACTCGGAATAATTTATGATGCACTTAATAAAATGTACAATATACTACATAATAACATATAAATATTTTTATGCAAGCTACAGTATATTTTTTTTTCATACATATATAATTATAATGTTAAAATATTAGCTGGCTGAGAAAATTTTGAAGGCGACACCCCATATAGTCATAGCAACATTTGCCAAAATTGCGTTAATGACAAACTTGCTAAGTTTAAAACAGGTAATGACAGTATCATAAGATGCCACATTTCTGCAATTTAAAAGAGCCGTAACATCACAAGCAGGTTTTTCATTAACTAAAAAAGTCCAGTATTTATTTGAAGCTGTAATTAGGGCACCCCAAACACAGCAAACAATAATATTACTTGCAATTGTGTGCCTATTCAGATCTAAAAACTCTGATAATTACTAACGCATTTGCGAAATAACATATTACTAAATTAATGTCAAACTTTATATATAGTTTTTATTTACGGCGACACTCACTCACTTACCCTACAAGGCTCGCAAGAGGCTCATTTTAGCACTTTTTCTAGAAAAGTGAAATATAGATGGCTATGCTTCAAATATAAAACTAAAAACAAAATAAAAAAGAGTTCTCTACTCTTTAAGTATATCTTAAGTAATCTTATTACGATAATATATCTTATCATAATACTTCATAATAGTTTATAAAAAAGCCCTATATGTATGGGCGAATTAATAAAAAACAAAAAAGCAACTTTAACTCTAGAACAGTCAGAACAACTATTGAAAGCCTCAGTATTCTCTTCTATGATTGATGAGATGAAGATTGACAATCAAATACAAGCCATAGATTATATAGAAGAAATTGACTCTTTTTTCAAACAGTGTAGTAAAAATGATAGTAAACATACAGCAAGACAATACCGTAATGGATTGACTAAACTGGAAGCTTACACAGAAGAAAATAATATAAATATTTTTGCCACACTTCCAGTGTCCCGAAGGGAAGGCACAGCTTTGCTGAACTTACACCACGAGAGTCAGACAACTTCGCTTTGCGTGCCAAGGGCAGTATCTCATTAAAAGATTTTGACTTATCAAATGCGACGATACGTGCTACGATATC
>CAMRCO010000026.1 GCA_947040945.1 uncultured Spirochaetia bacterium | reverse complement strand
AGAAATATAGAAATAGAACTTCTAAAAGACAGTAAAGGATTATAATCAAACTTCTTATATATTTTCTCTGTTTCCTTAAAAAGAGCCTCGCCTTTATATTCCTTTTTTATTGAAACTAAAGCTTCGTCTACTTTACTTTTCCTAGTTTTTTCATTAGTTTCTATTTTGTTAGTAATCTTATATAGTGGCACCAATAGAATTTGTACTATTATAGATAAAATAAATATTATAAAATCTAAAGGAACAAGCATAAGAGAGTAATTTAGAATAAGTTGGAAAAGTATTTCTAATGGATTAATAAAAATATTGTATAATAAATACATATTAAAAAACTTATGTATTTTCTTCAAACACTAATTTTTTATTTTCAATAGTGCTTATTGTCAATATTTTTTTATCATATACTACATAGGAAGATTCATTTAACATAGCAATATATGCATCTTCTATTGACATAACCTCAGGTGGCCCTGCCATTTTTGTCATACCCATTTGACTTAAAACTATAATATTACCACGCCTTAGTCCATAATTTCCAAAGTATCTGTTTACTCCTGAAAATCCTGAAAATCTATTATTATCATCAAATGAAATAGTAATTTTTATATTATTTAATTTTAAGCCATCTGATGCACTTATTAAAGTAAATGACTTTCCGCTTAATATACTGTCTGTTACAACTTTACTTTGTTTACCACCAGCATATAAAAGCAAAGTAAAACAAAACATTAAAATAACTATATAGTTTTTTAACTTTAGTAACCTACTCATAATTAACCTCGTATTATTTAAATTGACAATCATAAATAAATTTTATCTATAGATGCTTGGTGCATTATTATATAATAAACTTATATATTTAGCAAAAACTTTAATCAAAATAAATATCAAAACACCATATAAATATTTACTTTAAATTTACGAAAGTAAACTTCATATTAGTATTTTCAATATAAAAAAATGTTTAGAAAAATGTCATAAATATACCGACTCCAATTGCCCCTGATATAATACCTGCTGTATTCACTGCCATTGCATGTAAAAGTAAACAATTTGATGACTTAACTTCTTGAGCAAATAAATGAGCCGACCAAGAAGGCACAGGAAAAGCACTTATACCCGCAGAACCTATTATAGGGTTAACTCTACCACCTGTAATTATATTCATTATTTTTGCCGTAATAACACCAATACCTGTACTAAGTATAAATGATATTAAACCAAATATGAAAATAAAAAGAGTTTCTATTGTAAGAAATGATGACGCATAGGCACTTGAACCTATAGCAATACCTATAGCCATAGTAACAATATTCGTAAACGCTTTTTGAAAATTACTTGAAAATGAATCGATTATACTTGCTTCTCTTAAAATATTACCAAACATTAACGCCCCTATCAAGGGGAAAGAATTGGGTAAAAATAGACCCGACAATGTCATTGAAATAATAGCAAATATTATTTTCTCACCACGTGATACATGTTTTAAATAATCCATAGATATTTTTCTTTCACTTTCTGTTGTAAGCATAGTGGTTATTTTAGGCTGTATTACAGGAAGTAATGCTGTAAAAGAATATGCTGAAATTGACACCGCAGCAAAATTTTTGGGAGAAATGAGGGCTGACAAATACATAGCCATTGCCCCATCAGCTGAACCTATAATAGCTGCCACTGATGACAATTCTAAACTTAGCCCAAAAATATCCGCAAAATACCCTGCAATAAAAAATACTAAAAATACTCCTAATTGAGTACTAGCCCCTATAAAAAAGTTTTTTGGAGATGCTAAAAGAAGGCCTAAGTCAATCATCGTGCCTACAGCAAAAAATATTAATAAAGGATATACCCCTGAAATAGCCCCTTCAAATAAAAAGCTTGTCATTTCATTTATTACTCTTGCTGTTATATTTGGAAGTGGTAAGTTTACCGCAAGCATAACTACACTCATAGGAAGGAGTAATAATGGTTTTTGCTTATGATAAACTGATTGATACATAAGTATTCCTGATATTATTATCATAACAACATTACCAAAAGTTGGAAACGAAAGCTCCGAAATTAAATAATTAAAGTCCAAACTAAAATCTGTCATAAAAATACCTTTTAACCTATTTGTAACAAAATATCACCTTCTGATACAGATGACCCCGCTTCAACATTAATAGACTTAACAACTCCGTCTACTGGAGAGACTACTTCATTTTCCATTTTCATAGCCTCAAGTATAAGCACAACATCTCCACTTTTTACACTGTCTCCAACCGAAACATTAAAAGATAATACTGTACCCGGAAGTGATGCTTTTATAGGTTTCGCATTCTCAATTATCTCTGTTGTTACTTTAGAAGGAGTCGCTTCTGTAGCAGGCTTTACTGATTTCTCTACACTACTAGTAGCTTGCTTTGTTACTACTGGAGTCGCCTCTATAGCTTTATTCTCAGCACTTAAAGCAACCTCTTCAACTAAAACATCATAACTTTTTCCATTAACTGTTATCTTATATTTTTTCATCCATATTCTCCTAAATTATTAAATTATCTTCCAATATTATTCTGACGTCTTAAACGCTCAACAAATCCCCAAACGGGAGTGCTTGCCTTTATAGACTTTATATTAAAACTAGACTCTGATATTCCAGCATACTCACTTATAGCAGCACTTATTATAGCAACAAGGCTCTCGTCTTCATCAACCAAATTTTTAGTTTTAGTTTTTTCTATAACTCTTTTTATCTCGTCTTGTTTAATTTTATTTCTCTTTTGAAAAATTGATCTTAAAACTATAGCTACAATATAAAATATAACTGCTGTCAGAAAAACAGATACAAAACTATATATCGTCATAAAGTGAAAACTTCTCATATTAACAAACTCCTATAATGGCATATTTCCATGTTTTCTTGGAATATGTGTTTCTCTCTTACTTAAAAGCATATTAAGAGCATTAATTATTTTGACTCTTGTATCTTTAGGGTCAATAACCTCATCAACATATCCTCTTGCTGCTGCTCTATATGGATTAGCAAACTGATTTTTATACTCATCTATTTTTTCTTTTTTTGTTTCATTAGGATTTGCTGACTCTTTAATATCTTTTCTAAATATTATATTAGCTGCTCCCTCAGGACCCATAACAGCAATTTCAGCTGATGGCCAAGCATAAACAATATCAGCACCCAAATGCTTAGAACACATAGCAATATATGCGCCTCCATAAGCTTTTCTTATAATTAAATTAATTTTAGGAACAGTGGCTTCTGAATATGAATAAAGAATTTTAGCTCCATGTCTGATAACTCCAGCATGCTCTTGCCCAACACCGGGCAAATATCCTGCAGTGTCCGTTAAAGTTACAATAGGAATATTAAAGCTGTCGCAAAAACGTATGAAGCGAGCGGCTTTGTCGGCTGCATTAATGTCTAATGTACCTGCTAATTCATTTGGCTGATTTGCAACTATACCAACTGATTTACCATTAAACCGAGCAAAACATACTATTATATTTTTAGCAAAGTCAGGCTGAATCTCAAAATAATTAGCGTCATCAACTATTCTTTCTATAATGCGTCTAATGTCATAAGGCTTATTTGAAAGTTCTGGCAAAATATCTTGAAGTGTGTTATCTTCTTTTTTATCTGAACTGCCTTCAGTTTCTTTTATTGGTGTGTCTTCCAAATTATTCTGTGGTACAAATGAAAGAAGATTTTTAACCCCTTCAATTGTTGACGCTTCATCAGGAAACATTTTTGAAGCAACACCAGACTTCTCACTGTGAACAGTAGCACCGCCAAGATTCTCGCCTGTAACATTTTCACCTGTTACTGCTTTAATAACTTCAGGACCTGTTATAAACATATATGAAGTTTTGTCAGCCATAAATGTAAAGTCAGTTAAGGCAGGTGAGTATACAGCACCTCCAGCACAGGGCCCAAGCATAACAGATATTTGAGGAACAACTCCAGAGGCTTGAACATTTCTATAAAATATATCTCCATATCCTCTAAGTGAGTCTATACCCTCTTGAATACGTGCACCACCTGAATCATTTATACCAACACAAGGAGCCCCCATTTTTGCCGCAAGTTCTAAAACCTTACATATTTTAGCCGCATGCATTTGCCCTAAAGACCCTCCAATAACTGTAAAGTCTTGTGCATAAACATATGTTAACCGTCCATTTACAGTTCCATAACCTATGACAACACCGTCTCCTTCTGCTCCTATTTTCTCCATTCCAAAGTCAGAACATCTGTGTAAAACAAATGCATCTATTTCTGAAAATGAAGCTTCATCTAAAAGCATATCAATACGCTCTCTTGCTGTCATTTTTCCTTTTTCATGTTGGGCATCTATTTTATCCTTACCACCGCCCATCATAACTTTTTCTTTAAGTTGATTAAGTTTCTCTATCTTTTTTTGCATATAAAAATCCTAATATTTTAAGTTAAGTTTTAATAAAACTAATTAATCTAATAATAGAATATTACAGTATATATACTTCTTTTGCAATTAAATATTTGAACTTTTGTACCTTTTAATATTTTAGTCGAAAAGTCTATATTACCTATATTAATGTACTTGAGTAAATATGTCTTCATGTTATAATACTATGATATGGGAGTTTTAATGAAACAAAAAAAAATGATTCTATTTGCCTTAATATTTTTATTTAATGGCATATATGTTTACGCAAACGAAAATCAAAATGAAGTATTTACAACAGTAAATGTAGGGGAATATACCTACACACTAAATACAAACCAAAATGCTTTTTTAGAAAGCGAAAGTAATCAAATTAATTTTATGATAACAAGGCAAGAGTTTCCACTTGTGAATAGACTTGTAAGATTTACAAGCTTCACCCCAGACATTATAGAATTCGATAATGACACCAACACTTTTGTAATAGCAACTGACGAAAATGGAATCGCAAGTGCTAATGTTAAAGCAAAAAAATCAGGCAAAGGAGTTGTCGGAATACATGTACTTTATGTTGGAACGACAGGAAACACTAATATAACATACGATACATTTTCAAGTGTTACTGTTAAAGAAAATACGGCTTTTCAAAGTTCTAGCAATATTATACCAAACTTAGTATTCATACTGATATTTATTTCTCCTATTTTAATATTACTACTCGGCTACTATAAACGCCTGTCTAAAGAAATACCTAACTCAGAGCAAAATATTATAATATCTGTTTTACTTGGGTTTAGTAATATAAAAAATAGATTTGTCTTAATGACTATTGTGTCACTTAGTGTACTTTCAATATTAGCATTAACAATATTTTCAAATTCAATTCTAATACCTCTATCACTAACTCTGCTTTCTTTAAGCGGATTATCACTAAGGCGAAGTAGGACTATGGCTATAATTTTTCTATTTATATCATTGCTTAATATAACTTCTATAATATTTAATACTATTATTTTATATAGTGGAATAGAGCCAAGTACTTCAAGTTCATTTTTATCAAACTTTGTATTTGTATTCTTTTTATTCTTAGCTATGACATCATTTATATCTGGAATATATATACCATCATTTATTTTATTAATATATAGTCAAATTTTCTTATTAGATACAACTGGGATAGTAGCAGGACTTATAGCTATTTTTCTATCTTCAGTTTTATATATTGTTCAGTTTAAATACATAAAAAAGACATTGCCATTATTTTATATAATTAATATGCTTAAAATAGGAGATTAAAAAATGAAAAAATTAATAATGATATGCTTTATTTTAATAATTGGAATATCAAACATTTTGCTTGCTGAGGGAGATGTTTATGCTATAAAAAAAATAGAGTTCCAAGAAATTAATACATGGTATGCAAACTATATTAAAAATGCGGTAAAGCAGGCAGAAAAAGAAGGAGCATCACTTATAATACTTGAGCTCGACACCCCGGGCGGTGCTGTATCAGATGCTTTAAATATAAAAAACACACTAATCGAAAGTAAAGTACCTGTTGTTACATATATAAATAAAAATGCTATATCTGCTGGTGCTTTAATATCTTTAAGCACTAAAGCAATTTATATGTCGGACGGTAGCCTTATTGGTGCTGCTACTCCAATATACATAAAAGATGGCAAAATTGAAAAGGCAGGAGAAAAAGAAGTTAGCGTTATGCGTGCCGCTATGAGGTCATCTGCTGAAATAAATGGTAAAAATATTAAGGCTTCTGAGGCTATGGTTGATGAAAGTATTGTACTAACAAAAGCAGTAGATGGAATTAATTTAGATGATAAAACTCTACTTACTATTAGTACAGATGAGGCGATTGAAATAAATATTGCAGATGCTAAAGCAAACTCAGTTTCAGAAATACTTGAAATTAGAGGACTCCCTAAAGACACTAATATAAAAACAATTGAAAAAACAAAGTATGATGAGATTTCTAAGTTTATGCTAAGCCCTATTGTTTTAATGGTATTACTTGCCATGGGAATAATGGGAGCGTATATAGAAATTAGAACACCGGGTTTCGGTATAGGTGGTGCTATATCCATTATAGGGTTTAGTTTATTTTTCTTCGCTCAAGTAAGTCTTGGTGAAGCTACATGGATAGGTCCACTAGTATTTATATTGGGAGTCATACTTATTTTAGTAGAGCTTTTTGTAATCCCCGGGTTTGGATTTACTGGTATTGCTGGAGTTGTCGCAATATTCGCTTCAATTTTCATTTCATTTGGAATAACAAATATTGTTCAAGGAAGTTATGTCGTATTATTTGCTTTACTTTTATCTAGTCTATTAATGATTATTTTAGCTAGATTCCTACCAAAATCAACTTTAATGCAAAAAATATCTTTAACAACTGACACCAAAAACTACTCATCAAGTGCTTCTTATGACGATTTACTTAATTTAGAAGGACTTGCTTTCACACTACTTAGACCAGCAGGAACTATTATAGTTAATGGTAAAAAGTATGATGCCATAAGCGAAAGCGAGTTTATAGAAAAAGACTCAAAGCTTATTGTAACAAAAGTAGAAGGAAACAAAATCGTAGTAACTAAACTATAAAAAATAAAAAAAGTATAATATATATAAAAAAGCATTACCACATATAAAAGTAGTAATGCTTTTTTTATATTTAATTTAAATTAAAATTCTATAATTCTTGAGTAATTTCTTCTACCTTAAATGCTTCTAAAAGATCGCCTTTTTTAAGGTCATTAAAATTCTCGACTGAAGCACCACATTCATATCCTGTGTTTACTTCTTTAACATCATCCTTAACACGTCTTAAACTTGATATTTTAGATGTGTAAATTACAACACCATCACGAACAACACGCACAGACGCATTACGTTCAAGCTTTCCAGTTGTAATATAACAACCAGCAATAGCACCCACTTTAGGTATACGAAATACATCACGCACTTCAGCTGTACCAAGTTCTGTTTCTTTTTTAACACGCTCAAGAGAACCTTTCATAGCACTTTGAATAGCTTCAATTGCTTCATATATTATGTCGTATTTTTCAATAGGAACGCCAAGTTTCTCAGACAAATCACGTGCCTTAACACTAGGACGAACTCTGTAGGCTATAATAATAGCATTCGATGCATGAGCTAAGTTAACATCACTTTCACTAACTGCACCCGATGCGCTGTATATAGGTGTGAATCTTATTTTATCACTTTGAATTTTAGCAAGTGAGTCTTTTAATGCCTCAGCTGAACCTTGAACATCCGCTTTTATAATAACTTTAAACTCCTGCATAGCCTCTGATGCTATCTTCTCATAAAGGTTATCAAGCGTAACTTTAACATTCGATTTTAATGCTTCATGCTGTCTTAAAATTTCTCTCTTACTAGCAATTAGCCTTGTCTCTTTATCGTCAATAAGAACATTAAAGTCTTCCCCAGCGAGAGGAGTTTTTTCAAAACCTAAAACTTCCACTGGTGTTGAGGGGGGCGCTTCTTTAAGACGAACACCTTTGTCATCAATCATTGCACGTACTTTTCCGCTAGAAAGTCCACATACGAAATAATCCCCTATTTTAAGAGTACCATTTTGAACTAAAACAGTTCCAACAGGGCCACGTCCAGAATCTAAAGATGCCTCAAGAACAATTCCAAAAGCTTCTCTATTAGGATTCGCTTTAAGTTCAAGTATTTCTGCTTGCAAAATTATCGCCTCAAGCAACTCTTCAATTCCCGTTTTAGCAATCGCACTAACAGGAAGATATTGAGTGTCTCCACCCCATTCTTCTGGGCTAAGTCCATGTTCTGCAAGTTGTGTCTTTACTCTCTCCATAGTTGCATTTGGTGTGTCCATTTTGTTTACAGCAACAATAATAGGAACATTAGCTTCTTTCGCATGATTCAAAGCTTCCACTGTTTGTGGCATAACTCCATCATCAGCTGCAACCACCAAAATAACAATGTCAGTACTTTTTGCTCCACGTGCACGCATCATTGTAAATGCAGCATGCCCGGGGGTATCAATAAAAGCAATTTCGCCACTATCTAACTTTACCTTATAAGCACCAATATTCTGTGTTATACCGCCACTCTCTGATGACGTTACATTGCTACGTCTTATAACATCAAGTAATGAGGTTTTACCATGATCAACATGCCCCATAATTGTAACAACAGGTGGACGAGAAACTAAATCTTTAACATCATCTTCTTTAAGCTCTATTGTAGCCTCTTCGTGTAATGATATGACATTAATTTTACATCCAAAGTCATCTGCTATAATACTTGCGGTATCTGAGTCAATTGAATCATTAACACGTGCCATAGTTCCCATAGCAATAAGTTTTGTGATTATGTCAGATGCTCTCAAGTTCATTTTTTTAGCAAGACCGCCTACAGTAATAGTCTCCATTATGTTGATTTCTTTTTCAACACTGGCAAGACGCATTTCTTGTTGTTGCTTTTTAGCTTGAAGTTTATTATATATTTTCGCTTCTTGCTTTTGGGCTACTGCTGCCTTATCATTTCTGAAGCCACCTTTTTTGTCATACTCACGTTTTTTACCACCTCCACCACCGCCAGAAGGAGATTTTTTGGCACTATCTCCACCTCCACCAGTTTGAGTAGGATTATTTGGTTTAAATGGAGCTGCTGTATTTTTATTAACAGGTTTGACTTCTAAAGTTGTTTCTTTTTTTGTATCACTAGGCACTTCTGGAACATCTGCCTTTTTATGTATCTTTATAGTCTTTTTCTTTATAGCAATAACTTTCTTTACAGCAGTTGTAGTTTGTGAATTATCAGAATTAGCTGACGGCAAACCAGCTCCTGTTTTTTTAACTATAAAAGTTTTCTTCACTTCTTCACCTAAGGCAGGTTTATTTTCATTAGTTTCATCTAAATCTTTCTTGTTGGGCATCTAATATCCTAGCTAATTAATTTCCATTATCTTGGTAGCACTTGATTTTGAGGAACAGCTTGTGTTCCAGGTGCAGGTTGTTGTTGTGGAGCAGGCATTAATGACCTATCTCCAAGTACAACATCATTACGGTCAATAACAGACTTGTCTTTTAAGTCAGACATATCTCTTTGAACCAATTGTTGTGCATAAGCCATTTTATAAAGCTGGTTTATAGCAGGTCTATTTTCTGTAGTAAACTCTGTTATACGATAGTTTTGAGCAAGCTGTGGTTTAGCTTGTTCAAAAAATGCTCTAGCTTGATCCTCTGTAGGGTCTGGTATATTTTTTGAAGCTTCAAGCATAAGGCTTTGTGTATAATACTGAACCTTAATGCTTCTTATAGACGTATTAACTAATGCTTTACCTTCCTCTGTTTCAAAGAATTTATCAGTTTCAGCTTGTCTAAGAAGTAAAATTTCACTTATAACTTGTTCAGCATAATTTTGCTTAGCAGCATCATTCTCTTTTGCTAAAGCTATTTGCTCATCTTGAGCTCCATTTAATTTTAAGAAAGCAACAAAATCACTTTCAAATGTAGTTTGTGGTATTGAAATATCATCAATTTTAATTACCCACTCGCCTTCTCCTTTAGTAAGGTAATTAAAAGATTCACCTGAACCAGAGGAAGCTTTATCTTCACATGAGACAGTTAATATAGCGATAATTAATATTGAACAAGCAATCAATATATGTCTTCTTTTCATCAAGGCTCTCCTTAAATAATTATTTTATATGATACAATTATATTTCTAATTCTATCATATAAATATATTTCTGCAAGTATTTATTATATAAAAAATGTATAAGTAATATATAATAAGAGTTATGATAAAGTCGTTAATAATTTTAGCTACTATTTTTATAGGCTCTGTTTTTATATTTGATGAATATAATACTAAAAATATCTTTGTCGAAGACTCTGCCTTAACTACAAATAAAAATCACACTATAGAAAATATAATAAGAGAACATAAATCACTTGGCAATAATGTTGTTCTTTTTAACTTAAATAATAAAAAAACTCGATTTAATAAAAAATCTACTTTTTATGTAAACTCTCTAGAAATGTCTAGATACCTTCAAAACAGAGGCATAAAATATACGCTCATAGTAAATGATGCTTATAACACTAAATCTGAAAATATATTAAAATTAGAAGATGATCATAAAAATAAAATAATTATAAATAATAACAAAAGAAGCAAAATAAAAATTGAAATAGATAAAAACAAAATAGAGCTAGTAGATGGGGACAGCTTTTTTTATGAAAATAAAGAGTATAGACTTCTTGGTTTTGATGCTCCTGAAGCTAGGCAAGAGTTTGGCATTACTTCAGAAAACTACTTAAAAAGTCTTATAACAAACGCAGATAAAGTTTATATATCGGTAGCTGAATATGATATTTATTCAAGAATACTAGCGCATCTTTTTATTAATGACACACCAGTCGCCTATTATATGATATTGTCAAGAATGGGAATACAAACAATAACAAAATATGGAGATAATGGATTTCCTATTATAGCAGAAAATATATTAATACTCGCAAGGCGTCAAGGACGGCTACCATTTTTAGACCCAAGTGTTTATAGAAAACGAGAAAAAGAAAATCCAAAAACAAAGAGTAAATATAAGCCTATTACTTTATTAAGTGAAAAAGACGTGAGATTTATTTATGACAAGCAAGGCAAAATAGAAAGTGTTATTACTAACAACTAGAGTTTTTTGTCTCCCAAGGAAATAGTAGCCAATCATTATGGCTCACTTCAAATGCATTATATTTAGCTACTGTTTTTGTTGTGTGAACTCTTGTATATAAAGTTGCTATATCAAAACCTTCATTCTTAAAATACATGAGTGTAGAACCTGTGTCCGATATATCATCAACTATTAAAACAGATTTTTTTTCAGACTTAAGTCTCCACACTTCCTCTACATTAAGAATTAAAGGAATCTTTAGAGCATGTGAAAGCATAACCGCAAAAACAAGACCCCCACGAGGAATACCATAAACAACATCATAGGAAATATTTTCTAATTTTATTTTATCACTAATTGATTCAATAGCCTCATCAACAAGTTTCCAAGTAACAACATCATAATCCATAAACTAGCTCCTAATAACTATAGAGTATTTTTTAGATAACATTTCTAAAAGTTCTGCCTCAACTCTATTAACATCATTTTCTTTAAGTGTTTTAGTCGAATCAAAATATGTAATAGAAATGGCAACAGACGCTTTCCCAGATTCCATTTGATCACCTACATATCTGTCTACTACATAAACCTCTTTTATTATAGAATTAAAGTTTTTAATATCGTTTAGAACATCAGCAAACTCTTTATTTTTATCACATACTAAAGCTAAATCCCTGTAAACCGCAGGATACTTACCCATATCATTAAAATAAGGACTAGAAGACTTTTCTTTAAGAATCTTAATTAAATATTTAGCATCAATATCGAAGAAAAATACATCATCTGTAATATTAAATATTGAAAGTGTTTTAGGATGAACACGACCAATATATCCTATAATTTCTCCAAAAATAGATATTTCAGCATACTGATTTGGCACAAATAATTGATTCTCTTTTACTATAAGTTTATATTCTTTCGCATTAAGATTATCTAGCATACTTTCAAGCACACCACTTAAGTCAAAAAAGTCATAAGCCCTTGATTCATTATTCCAAAGTTTTTTAGAATTACTACCAAACATAGTAGCAGAAAGTCGCTTCTCTTCTTTATATTCTCCAAGCTCATTTTTATAAAAAACATTACCTACTTCAAAAATAGCACCGCTTTTATTTCTTCTTGACTGATTATAAGCTATAGTTTTCATTAAGCTAGCAAAAGTTGTTGGGCGAAGTATATCTAAATCACTAGAAAGAGGATTTAATATATTTACAAACATTTCCTCATTAAACCCAAGCTTAGAATAAAGCCCACTAAATCCCATTGAATATTGCTTAGTTTCCCAAAATCCATGAAAAGCCATTAAATGCTTTAGCTTAGATATTTCATAATAATCACTTTCTACACTATTTGATTTAATTTTAGGAATTTCTGTTCCTATATTATCATATCCGTATAGTCTTGCTATCTCTTCTATTAAATCAACTGGTATACTTAAGTCTCTTCTATAATTAGGAATATCAACTTTAAGAGAGTTTTCACCAAAAGCGGATGAGTCAAATCCTGATTGCTTAAATAATGATACTATATCTAGCCTTGTTATATCAAGTGATAAATATCTTTTTACTAAATCACAATCAAATAATATATGCTTATCTTCAGGAATTTTACCATTAAGCTCTTTGGCATGAGATGCTATTTCTGCATTTTTATCAAGTGACATAATGAGCTCAACTACCCTATTTAAAGCTGGCTGAGTAAACTTATAATCAACGCCTCTCTCAAAATGGTATGACGCATCTGTTTTAATACCTAAAGCACTTGATGTGCATCTCACAGAAATATCATCAAAACAAGCACTCTCAACCAAAATATTTTTAGTTGATTCTGTAATACTTGTTTCAAGTCCACCCATAACCCCCGCTATTGCGATAGGTTTTTCACTATCGGCTATAACAAGCATATCACTTTTAAGTTCAACTTCTTTTCCATCTAGCAAAATAATTTTTTCACCATCCACTGCATTTCTTATAATAATTTTTTTATCAACAATTTTATCATAATCAAATGCGTGAATAGGTTGCCCATACTCATGCATAACATAATTTGTAGCATCAACTACATTATTTATTGATTTAATACCACATGCTTTAAGTCTGTTTTGCATCCATAAAGGAGAGTCTATAATTGTAGTATTACTAATAAGCCTTGCTACATATTTAGAGCATAAATCAGGATTCTCAATAGTAATATCTATATTTCCACCAATACTACTAAACTCTTCAACACTAGGTAAAGAAACCCTTTGCCCTAAAACAACAGAACACTCACGAGCAAAACCAATAATACCAAGCATGTCGCCTCTATTAGCAGTAATCTCTATATTTAATATATATTCTATACTATCTAAAATAGAAGAGGCATCTCCTCCTACTTGAGCTAAAGTGTCATCTAATATCCAAATACCATCTTCATCACTGTCATCAATATACTCAAGTTCTTTTTTAGAGCATATCATACCATTACTTTCAAAGCCTCGTATAGATGTGTTTTTAACAGTTTGCCCATTAGGAAGCTTAGTGCCAGCTGTCGCAACTGGCACTAAAATATTTTCTTGTATATTTGGAGCACCACAAACTATAGACAAAAAGTCCCCGTTACCAATATCTACATTACAAACAGTAAGTCTATCAGCATCTGAGTGTTTATGTACAGATACTACTTTTCCAACAACAACTCCGGGGATATTTCCACCAGCAGTATCTATTGATGAGACTTCACTTCCTGCTACAGTAAGTTTTTTTGCAAAATCATTAACATCAATGTCTTCTAAATTTATATATTCTTTAAGCCAACTATAAGGTATCTTCATTATTATATCATTCCTCTAAAGCGTATTAATTACCATTGTTTAAGAAAATCTATATCATTTTCATAAAACATTCTTATATCTGTAATTCCGTATTTAAGCATAGCAATACGCTCTACTCCCATGCCAAATGCAAATCCAGTATATTTATTAGTATCATAACCTACATGTTCAAACACATTAGGGTGTATCATTCCACCACCTAAAATCTCTAACCAACCTTCATATCCACATGTCTTACATCCTTCACCTTTACAAACAACACATGTAGCACTTAGATCAACACCCGGTTCCACAAAAGGAAAAAAGTCAGGTCTAAGCCTTATTTTTGTAGAGTTTCCAAATATTCTCTTACAAAATAATTCAAGTAGCCCTTTAAGGTGATTAAAGCTTACGTCTTTATCAACTAAAAACCCTTCTATTTGATGAAAAACAGCTGAGTGCTTAGCATCAATTGCATCACGGCGACCAACCTTACCCGGAGAAATAGCGGCTATTGGTGGATTTATATCTTTCATAAGTCTTATTTGCATACCTGAAGTATGAGTTCTGATAAGCCTATCACTTGAAACAAAAAAAGTATCATGATTATCTCGTGCAGGATGATAATACGGCATATTTAATGCTTCAAAATTGTGATAATCATCTTCAAGCTCAAAGCCTTCAGCTACGCCAAAACCGAGAGATCTGAAAATAGATATTATTTCTTCTTCAACTTTTGTAAGTATATTGATAGCAGCAATGCTAGGGCGTCTTCCCGAAAGAGTAATATCTATATATGATTTTTCTACAGAACTTAAAAAGTCTAATTCTGTTAAATTAGTGCGAGCAAGAACAATATTCTCCTCTACAAACTTTTTAAAGTCATTTATTTCTTTACCTAAAACTTTTTTTTCTTCTATATCTTCAATGGAGGACAGATTTTTAAGTTTTTCTGTTATTGCACCTTTACGTCCAAGCATTGAAACACGCAATGTTTCCAAGTCTTCTTTATTTTTAAGCTCTAATAAACTAGATTTAAAAGAGTCATACATACCCAAAATATCATCATTCATAAAAAAATCCCAAAATTAGTAGTTATATAGTAATGTCAATGTTTTACATTATATTATAAAATAAAAAATATTACAACTTTATATAAATTTATAAAAAATAATTATACGCCTGTGCTTCCAAATCCACCAGCTCCACGGTTTGTAACGTTTAACTCATCAACCTCATTAAATGCAACTCTTAAAACACTTGAAAAAACTAATTGAGCTATTCTTTCCCCGTTATTAATAGTGAAAGCCTCACTACCAAACATAGCAAGAATAACACAAATCTCACCCCGATAATCACTGTCTATTGTACCAGGAGAGTTTAGGCAAAATATTCCATGCTTTAATGCAAGCCCACTTCTGCTTCTTATTTGTGCTTCATATCCTGAAGGAATTTCTAAGTATATACCTGTTGGAATTAAACTAATATCATTTTTATTAAGTATGATAGGGCTTTCTATATTAGCATATAAATCGACAGCTGACGCACCTTCTGTTTGATATTCTGGTATTTTATTTTTTGATTTATTTACAATATTTATTTTAAGCAAATGATAAGTCCTTCTAATTAGATTAAAAAGTTAGATAAAATTAGAACAACACTCATTGCAACAAGTCCTTGAACTACTGTCGCAAGTGTTCTTGCTTTATAAGCATCATGAACACTAAGGCCTGAAAGCTCTACAACTATCCAAAAATAACTGTCATTGGCATGAGATGCTATCATCGCTCCACTACCTATCGACATCATAACAAGTATTTGAGACATATGTGTTACAAAACCGAGATCAATTAAAAGAGGAGCAAATAAAGTTGAAGCTGTAACTATTGCTATTGTTGATGAGCCTAAAGACAGCTTAATAATAGACGCTACTACAAATGGTACAAGTAAACCCATATTCATTGATGTGAATACTCCACCTAAATTAGATATATAAACAGTTATATCAGTAGATTTAAGTACCTCAGCAAAAGCTCCACTAGCACCTGCAATAGCGAGTATAGTGCCAGCATTATGTACTCCCTCTGATATCCACATAGAAAGTGTTTCTTTTTCAAAACCTTTAACTAAAAGTAATGAGCATAAAAAACCTAAAAATAATGCGGTGGCAGGGTCTCCTAAAAATATTAGTAAGTTTATAAACCATGAAAAATTTAAAGGCAGTAAATCAAATCTTGCTACAGACCCAACTGACATCAAAAATATAGGTAAAAATATAGGTAAAAAAGATTTCCAAGCAGATGGTAGTCCATCAAATTCAGCCATAAATGTTTCATAAGATATACTAGTTTTTTTATTGTCATCACTTTTCTTTATATATTTAGATATAAAAATTCCATAAAGAAGACCCGCAAGTGATGTAGGAATCGCTACAATAAACCCTATTAAAATTACAGTAAATAAACTCGATTGCAATCCAAACTCAGCTACCATAATAGTAGGACCCGGTGTTGGTGGTATTAAAACATGTGAGGCATAAAGACCAGTTGATAAAGCTATTGACAAAGCAACAGGAGACACTGATGACTTTTTAGCTATTGCTTTTCTAAGTGGGGTAAGTATTAAATAACCTGAATCACAAAAAACAGGAATCGCCACAATAAAACCTAGCATATTCATAGCAAGAGCAGGATGTGTTTTTCCTACAAGACGAATAACAACTTCCCCCATTTTTAAGGCAGCACCAGACATCTCTAAAATAGTTCCTATAATACTTCCAAGCAAAATAATTATACCAATACTTCCAAGTGTATAACCAAAACCTTTACCTATTAATGTAGATACATCAGTTATATAATTTGGAGTTTCTGTTTCAAGAGGCACATATAAAGTGAATGCCACAAAAAAACTAGCCATAAGCATTGCTATAAAAGGATGCATTCTATACTTTATTGTAAGTAGCATTACCATAGCAATAGAGGCAATTAATATAAATGCGAGAAAATATCCACTAGTAAACATTAATAATATCCTTAAAACCAAACAAAATTATAAGTCTTCAGGAACCTCTGCTTTTTTATATCCTTCCTCAAAAAAATCAACTATATCGGCAAGTGCTTTTTCTGCAGTGGCATCATCGCCTTCTTCAAACTCTATTTCCACAATAATAGTAGCCCCACAAAATGCCCCAAGCCCCATGAGGTTAAATACACTTTTAGCATCAGCTCTAACTCCATTATATATTAAAAATATACCAATAGACTTATAATCAGAATTACTAGCTATTTGAGATAAAACTCCAGCTGGTCTTAAATGCATACCATTTTTACTTTTTACACTAACAATGTTTGATATCATCATAAATTAATTCCTAAACTGTAAGTACATTAATCGCTTTATTATCCATAAATGCCTTCATATTATCATAAACCATACGTGTAAGTCTAACTCTAGCTTCAAATGTTAGTCCTGCAAAATGTGGTGTTATATAACAGTTTTTAGCACTAAGAAGTGGATTACTCTCACTTGGAGGCTCAACTGACAAAACATCAACTGCCGCTCCTGCTATAATATTATTATTTAAGGCATAAGCCAAATCCTCTTCAACTATAACAGCCCCTCTAGACGTATTTATAATAAATGCAGTCTTTTTCATTTTTGATAAAAGCTCTTTATTTATAATACCTTTAGTGTCATCATTAAGTGGTGCCGACATAGAAATAAAATCAGACTTTGAAAAAAGTTCCTCTTTAGAAACATTAGTAACACCTTCTTTCTTTGTTCTAGAACATACTAAAACATTCATTCCAAATGCACTCGCAAACTTATGAGTTTCTTTTCCAATATCTCCAAACCCAAATATTCCAAGAGTTTTACCTTCAAGTTCCATTAATGGATAGTTAGCAAAAGAGAAGTCAGGTGATTTACACCAATCTCCATTATGAACGGCAGCATTATGTTCAGGTATTCTAAAAGAAAAAGAAAGTATAAAAGCCATCGCTAACTGTGCAACTGACTGAGGCCCATACCCACGTACATTTGTTACAGTTATCCCGAGTTCTTTTGCTGCAGGAATATCTATCATATTAAACCCTGTTGCAAGTATCCCTATATATTTTAAGTTAGGTAATTTTTGCATGGTTTCTTTAGTCATAAGTGTTTTACTAAGAAGTATGCCCCAAGCATCCCCTACTCTTTCTATAATTTCATTTTTACTTGTTCTGTCATAGACTGTTATATCACAAATACTTTCGATATCAGTCCAAGGATTATCCCCGGGATTTAAATTATACCCATCTAAAATAACAACTTTTTGTTTAGACATATTAACATACCCCTATTATATTATATTATACAAACTAGATTCCGCATCTTAATTGTAGTATACTTTCCCTATTTTTTCAAGCACTAACATAAAAACTGTACTTCTATGTTATAATAATAAAAAAAACGACTAATCGCTCACTTAAAGCAATTAGCCGTTCACTGTTTTTAATTAAAAAATATTACTAAGTTATTAACTCTTCTTTAGCTCGCCTTTATTTCGTGTTACTTTTGTACCATCACCAAATAAAACACTTTTGCCTCTTAAAATACTTGTAACTCCAGATTCATTATACAATGACTTGAGCTCAGACGGTATAGAAGGGGCAACAAAAGCGATAGAGTCTAAGCTACTACCACTTGTAGTTACTTTTTTCCATTCGCCATTACTATTAAATGTAATAGTAATGTAATCTCTTACACCTACTGTGTAAGTATCAGTACCTCTGCTTGTTTCAATAGTTCTTAAAGCTGTTTCTTTAGGTTCAATCACATTCACTGTAAATGTACGTTTACCGCCTTCAAACTCAGTAGTTTTTTCTACTGTGGCTACTACAGGATCATTACTAAGTACAACTGTGTAATTCCCATTTCTCTCATGTGTGGCGACTATAGGAGCATCAGAAAAATATGTGTTTATAAACTCTAAAGACTGACTAGGCAAATCCTTAGATGCTACATATCTTAAACCACTTCCTTCCTGAGCAAAACCTGTTGCTGTTACCACAAACAAAACTGACAAAACCGAAACAATTTTTCTTTTGTTATTGAATTTTTATACCTCTTTTTTTTTATTTTTTCATAACAATGCTATAACAACCGTTTGCAAAAAAGGTAAAATATTTTTTAGAAAATAATTTATACCATAATTGTCCCGTCAAAATAAAACTTCTCTTTATGAGCTTTAACATAATCAATGTACTTTTTTTCTATAAAGTCTTGATCAATAGCATACAACTGGGTTTCTAAAGAATCAAATTCGTCACGGTCTTCATCAGTAAGACTCTCTAATGTCTCTCCACGTTCATCACGGTCTTTACTTGGTGAGCCACCCATAATATCTACTGACTTTTTAATAATTGAATACACTTCATCCAAGCCTATTTCTTTTGCCCCCGCTAAAGCCTCTTCCCAAACAATACCTGTAGAATTTGAATAAAATTGATCATTCCCACCATTGCAAACTTCGCTAAAATACCATACCACAGCAAAAACATAACTTTGTTCTTTTGAAAAAGCTTTCAAATCGCTGTAGTATTTCTCTTCACCATCATAAATTGACACACAATACGATATTGGATCAATAATATCATATATATCTTCTGCCAACTCTATAAATTTATCATCAATCAAAATATATTTTTCTTTGCCCATAGTAACACCTCACTTTAATTTTTCTATTTATACTATAAATATCAGAATATAAATGTCAAGTAAAAAAATAATACTAATGCTTGCTTGCTAAATACTGTAATTGAGTTATCATATTATAAATAAATTATAGGAGTATCTATTGATTAAATTTGAAAACATAGGAAAAAATTATAAAACAGCTAATGTCATTAACAATATTAACCTCGAAATTAAAAAAGGCGAAATAGTTGTTATTATAGGTTCATCAGGGTGTGGAAAAACTACATTACTCAAAATGATAAATAGACTAATCAAGCCTTCCTATGGAAAAATATATATCAATGGAAAAGATACTAGTGAAGAGGACGTAATAGAGCTTAGACGAAATATTGGTTATGTTATTCAGCAAACAGGCTTATTCCCTCACATGACCGTAAGACAAAATATAGAAATAATACCTAAACTTCAAAAAATACCAAAACGTGAACTATTAAAAAAAACAAAGTCTCTACTAAAAATGGTTGGACTTGACCCTGAAATATATATGAACAGATACCCTATTCAGCTTTCTGGTGGTCAAAACCAAAGAGTAGGAGTTGCAAGAAGTTTTGTAACCGACCCTGAAATTATTTTAATGGACGAACCATTTTCAGCAGTCGACCCTATAACAAGAGGACAACTTCAAGATGAGCTTGTTAACCTTCAAGCTAAAATGCATAAAACTATAGTTTTTGTAACACATGATATGGATGAGGCTGTAAAAATTGCTGACAGAATATGTATTATGCATGGAGGAGATATTCTTCAATATGATACTCCAGAAAATATATTAAAGAACCCTATAAACGATTTTGTAATGGAGTTTGTTGGTAAAAATAGAATATGGAATAATCCTGAGTTTATTCGTGCAGAAGACATTATGATAACAAATCCTGTTACAACATATAAAGAAGTTCCTATACTTAAAGTTATTGAGAATATGCGTCTTAGAAAAGTAGACACAATTTTAATATTAGATTCAGATAATAAATATCTTGGTTTTGCTAATGCGAAGGCTTTAAACAAACATGAAAATAAATCTGACCCTATTTCAGTTTTAATTAAAATCCCCAAAGTTACAGCGTCGCCTTATGACTCTATAATTGTTTTACTTGAGAAGGTAAAAAAATATAATATATCGAATATCTCTGTAATAGATGAAAACAATAAGCTTCATGGACTTATCACAACAAGCACACTTGTTACAACATTAAGCGAACAGTTTATCGATTTCGAGGAGGTATCAAAAGATGAATAACCTAATTAATTATGTTGCTTCACAATGGAAATACATATTAACACTGCTTTATAATCATATACAATATAGTTTAATATCAATTCTTATTGCTATTCTAATTGGAATCCCGCTAGGGCTTATTATTTTCAATTATAAGAAATTAAATAAACCAGTTTTAAGTCTTGCCAATTTAGTGCAGGCTATTCCAAGCCTTGCAATACTAGGCTTCATTGTTCCATACTTAGGAATAGGAGCATCTACTGCCATATTTATGGTTGTTCTATACTCACTACTACCTATACTTAAAAATACATATACAGGGCTTTCTAATATAAACCCTGAAACACTTGAGGCTGCTAAGGGAATAGGTATGACACAGACGCAGATTCTTTTTAGAGTCGAAATACCTTTAGCTCTTCCTGTCATTATGGCAGGCATTCGCATATCATCTGTTACAGCTGTTGGACTTATGACAATAGCCGCATATATAGGTGCTGACGTTTTAGGTACTTTAGTTATATCGGGAATACAAATGGATAACACTTCTATGATTTTGGCTGGTGCTATTCCTGCTTGTATACTTGCTTTAGGAATGGACTTTTTTATGAGCAAAATTGAAAAATCTGTAATACCTACTAGTTTACAATTAACTGCAAATAACCTAACCCCAGAAAAAATAGCCTCCTACAGACGTCACAGAAAAGTAACTGTAGCAACAATGGCTACACTATTTATTGTTATCACAACCGTGTTTATAAGAACATCAATGGTAACTAAACCTGACATTATTGTGGGCTCAAAAGAGGCAGTTGAGGGACGAATTGTAGGGCATATTATTGCTGAAACAATTGAAAGAAAAACACCATTCAAAGTTGAACGCCGTCTTGGACTTGGCGGAACTATGATTGCATATAATGCTCTTAAAACAAAAGAGATAGATATTTACCCTGACTATACTGGAACTTTACTTGCAGCAATTTTAGGATACAACCTCACACCTAACACTTCTCGTGATGATGTTTTCAGTATCATAAAAACTGAACTTAAAAGTAAAGATGATATACATGTCTTAAATCCATATAACGTAAATAATACTTATGTCTTAGCTGTGTCGAAAGAATTAGCAGAACAGTATAATCTTAAAACAGTATCTGACTTAAAAAAAGTATCCACTAGGCTTAAATTTGGATGTAGCCCTGAGTTTGCTGTAAGAGAGGATGGTCTGATTGGATTTAGAAAAACCTACAACATAGAGTTTAAAGAGACTCTTAATTTCTCAGGCACTCTTATGTATACGGCAATAGATTCAGATAAAGTTGATGTTATAACCGCATTCTCGACCGACAGCTTAATTGCCAAATATGAGCTTGTAACACTTGTTGATGATAAAAACTTTTTCTATCCTTATCACATAACACCAGTAGCAACAACCGAGATAATTGAAACCTATCCTGAAATAATAGAAGCATTAGAATCAATTTCAGAATACTTAGATGACGCCACTATGCGTAGACTTAATGGGCTTGCAGTTGAAGAAGGTCAAGACCCCGAGGATATTGCTAATGATTTTCTTGACGAGATTTTGAAGTAGATTTTTTATAGACAGTGGGAAAGTGCTTTTACTATATTGAAGTAATAGTACTCTCCCACATTATTTAAGTAACTCTAAGAAGTAGCACCTGCTTCTTGTAAAATCTTTACAACTTCAGTGTGATTCCTTTCTATAGCCCAGTCTAATGCTGTTTTATTCTTATTATTTTCTAAATTAAGATCAGCTTTGTTTTCAATTAAAGCTTTTACAATATCAATATTCCCATTTCGAGATGCAACCATTAAAGCAGAATCACCT
>CAMRCO010000025.1 GCA_947040945.1 uncultured Spirochaetia bacterium | reverse complement strand
TACTCTAGTAGAAAGTGATACTCTAGTAGAAAGTGATACTCTAGTAGAAAGTGATACTCTAGTAGAAAGTGATGATAGTGATTCAATAGAAAGTATGATGGCATTACTAAATATTACTCAGCCCGATATAAACATAAATAAAGAATGGCAATTTTCTGTTAATGGAGTAGATACACTTAAAAATATTTTTGACTGGACTTTTAGCAAGCAACTTAAAGAAGAAAAAACTGAAGTTAATGACTATATTGCTGATGAAGAAATTAAAGAAGAAAAAATTAAGTTTATTCTTAAAGTAGATGAAGAAGTAATGTTTTCTTCAAATGAAGAAGATAATAGACTTAAAAATTATGTATTCTCATTAGATGAAAATTCTACTAATGATCATATTGAAGATGGTTTTAATGGAGATTTTACACAAGGTGATTTAGATAAAGCAGTTAATGAATTTGAAGATGATTTAGATAAAACTGATATTGATAAAATAAATACTGCATCAATATGTGATGATACTGATAGATTTAATGACCTTATGCTTTTTATTGGCGAGGTAATAGAAATTATGCCTGAGGATATAAAAGAGAAGTTTTCAAAGTCAGAGCATTATGATTCTTATATGCACTTTCTTAAATGTTTAGAACGATAAAAAAATTACCCATAAATTTTTATCTTTACGGGTAATTTTTAATACTAGCTATTATAAACAATATTTCCAGAAACAATGGTATATTTTGTTTTTCCTTTTAGTTTTCTCCCTATGTATGGAGAGTTTTTACTTTTACTTATTATCATATCTTTTGTGTATATATACTCTTCGTTTGGGTCGATTATAGTTATGTCAGCTAAAGCATTTTCTTTAATTCCGTTATAATTTATACCAAGTATTTTATGTGGATTAAAGCTCATAATATTTGAAAGAAGTGGATATCTACTTTCTTTATGTTCTGCGAAATACTCTAAAACTATAGGTACAGCAGTTTCAAGACCTATCATTCCACTTGGTGCAATATTAAATTCAAATGATTTTTCAAACTCTGAGTGTGGAGCATGGTCTGTTGCTATTGCGTCTATTGTTCCATCAAGCAATCCTTCTTTTAATGCATTTATATCTTGAATATCTCTCAGTGGAGGGCGTACTTTCATATTTGTATCATAATCACCTACATCTTTATGCGTTAATGATATGTGGTGAGGAGTGCAATCAGCAGTAACTTTAATACCAAGTTTTTTTGCCACTCTTATCATATCTACACTTCCTTTTGATGACGTGTGTGTTATATGAATTTTACCACCTGTAAGTTTTGATAAAAGTAAATCACGTGCAACAATTATCTCTTCAGCCTCATAAGGAATTCCATGAAGCCCATGTCTTGCTGAAAAATCACTTTCATGCATAGAACCTTTCCCAACAAGCCTCTCATCTTCAGCATGAATAATAATCGGCTTATCAAACATGAGCAAATATTCTAGAGCATGTTTCATTGTGTCAGCATTAGAAATATTTCTTCCATCGTCAGAAAACGCTATAGCTCCAGCATTAAGCATATCTCCCATTTCTGTAATAAGCTCCCCTTTAAGCTCTTTTGTAACAGTGCCATAAGGATAAACATTTACAATTGCTTTTTCTTTGCTAGTCATTGTAATATATTTAATTTTAACAGCTGAGTCTATTGGAGGCTTAGTGTTTCCCATACATGCAATTGATGTGAACCCACCAGCAGCTGCCGCTTTTGAGCCACTTTCTATATCTTCTTTTGTTTCCTCACCGGGCTCTCTCAAGTGAACATGCATATCAAAAAAACCTGCATAAACAAGTAAGTTAGAAGCGTCTATAACTTTGTCAACTCCACTTTCATCTATAGATTTTCCAACTTGTTTTATAATTTTATTCTCTATGAGAATATCTAATTTCTCATTTTCTATTTTATTATGTAAATCATTTAGGATACCATTTTTTATTAATATTTTCATTTTATAACTCTTTTATTAACTTTTAATTGTTTCAAGCTTCATTTCTGTACCACTCATTAAATATAAAACAGCCATTCTAACAGCTATTCCATTTGTAACTTGTTCATTGATAACAGAGTTCGCACTGTCGGCTACATTATGACCTATTTCCGTATCTCTATTCATAGGACCCGGATGCATAATTAAGAGGTCTTTTTTTGCGTATTTCATTTTGTCATCGGTAAGCCCAAATATGCTATTATATTCTCTTAGAGATGGTAAGTAACTAGACTCCATACGTTCTTTTTGTATTCTAAGTACATTTATAACATCAGCGTCTTTTAATGCCTTTTTTAAGTCATACTCTATATTAACATTAAGTCCTTCAAATTTTGGTAATAATGTTGGTGGTGCACAAAGAGTAACATTTGCTCCAAGTGTGAGCAGTCCGTATATATTACTTCTTGCGACTCTTGAGTGGAGAATGTCTCCGAGTATTACAACATTAAGTCCTTCTATTTTTCCTTTTTTTTCTTTTATTGTAAAAAAGTCGAGTAATGCTTGTGTAGGGTGTTCATGCATACCGTCTCCAGCATTTATAATTTTGCTTTTGACATTCTTACTTAAAAGTGATGCAGCACCGGGCTGACTATGACGCATAACTATAATATCACTACTCATAGACTCTATAGTTTGTGCTGTATCAACTACAGTCTCCCCCTTACTTAAACTACTAGTTGCTGCTACAAAGTTTATAACGTCTGCTTCAAGTCTTTTAGCTGCAAGTTCAAATGATGTTCTTGTTCTAGTAGACGGCTCAAAGAATAAATTGACAACAGTTTTACCTCTTAAAACAGGTACTTTTTTAACACTTCTTGTAAATAAATTCTTAAAAGGTTTTGAAGTTTCAATTATGGTTTCAATTTCTTGCTTAGTCATTCCTTCTATAGCAAGTAAATGGTTTAGTTTCATAACTTTAATTCTCCTTACATATTTAACTTATGCTTTTTCTTTTATAATAATAATGTCTTCACCTTCAACTTCTTTAACTTTAACTGCCATATATTCATCTTGTGGCAAGTTAATCGACACGCCAACATAATTAGCATGAATTGGAAGTTCACGTCCACCTCTGTCAGCTAATACCAACAGAACAACACGCGCAGGTCTTCCATAGTCAAATATAGCATTTAATGCGGCTCTAATAGTACGCCCAGTGTAGAGCACGTCATCTACCAACAATATATGCTTGCCTGTAATATCAAATGGTATATCCGTTTGTTTTATTTCAGGAAATTCAGATAAACAAGTTAAGTCATCTCTATAAAGGTTAATGTCTATAGCTCCTATTGGAATATCATGGTCATACTTTTCTTCTATTAGTTTTTTTAATCTAGCACCAATAAAGTCTCCACGACTTCTAACACCAACAATTGCTAAATGCTCTAAATTTTCTTTTTCAATAACTTCAGCTGCGAGCCTTGGCAAAACTTTTTCGTACTCTTCTGCTTTAAGAAAAACCCTCATTTTTTACTCCTTGCTTTTTAACTAAAAAAAAGACGCCTTAAAAAAGACATCTAGTTAAAAAGTATTGTTTATTTAAATTGAAACAGAAAACATATTTTGATAAATTTACAAAAAAAAATACCAAATAACACCAATAATTGGTATTAAACTTGATATTTCTATTCAATTTATTATATATTTTATGTTCCATTTGAAAATAAATTATAATTGTTTTTTATAAAAAAATCAACTATTATTATAATTAAAGTAAAATAAATTTATTAAGGGAAACTTATTATGGTATTATTAGACAAATTTATAGCTCATAGAGGATTATCACTCTATTATCCTGAAAACAGCATGCTCGCATTCGAGAAAGCCTATGAAGCAGGGTTCACGTCTTTTGAAGCTGATGTAACAATACTTAAAGATAATACTCCTGTTTTGTTTCATGACTACACATTAGCACGTTTAAGTGGTGTAGACAAAATAATAAATAATATGTTAGAAAGTGATATAAATAAAATAGATATAGGTTCACTTAAATCAAAAGAGTTTGCATCATGCCGAGTTCCACTGTTTAAAGATTTACTTATTTTCGCAAAAAAAAATAATATCAAAATTAATCTTGAGCTTAAAGGTGAGAGAGGTATGAATGAGGAATTATGGGATAATATTGTAACTCAAGCATATAGTATGGTTTGTGAATTTCAGTGTGAGGACATTGTTTTTTATAGTAGCTTCGAGATTCCTATGCTTAGAAAATTAAAATCACTTGACTCTAATGCAAGTTTTGGTATTCTTTTATGGGATGACTTTTTTAATTGGGAAGTTTTGTCAGAAGAGCTTAAACCTATTTCTATAAACTTTAAAGAAAGTACTGTTACAAAAAAGCTAGTATCTGAGGTACTTGCTAAAGGGTACAAAATTTATACATATACTGTCAATGATGAGGAGCGAGCAAAGGAATTATTTTCTTTTGGTGTGCATGGAATTTTTAGTGATCACATAAGTAAGCTTAAATAAACTCTTCTAAAAATCCTATAAACATTTCAGTTTCTTTATCAAATAAATATATAGAATTAGCATCCACATAAATATTTGTGTACTCTCCAATATTCACTCTTTTTTTATCCCTCGAATCTATTCTAACATTAATAGGGTCTTTTGATGAAGGTATTTCAAGATACATGTATGCATGAGCACCTAAGTTTTCAAGCATATCTACTTTAAGATTAAATGATAAATCTTTTTCTGTATTATGTTTGTTTATAGATAAATGCTCGCCTCTTATACCCAAAATAATATTTTTGTTTTTTATGGACTCACAATTTTTAAGCTTAATTTTAATGCTTTCGCATTTTGTTTGTAATGTGTCGTCTTTAATAAAAGTTTCAAACATATTCATTGAAGGAGAGCCTATGAAGTCTGCCACAAATATATTTACAGGATGATTATATAATTCTTCAGGCGTGCCATATTGCATGACTTTGCCTTCGTTTATTAATAATATTTTGTCGCCCATAGTCATAGCTTCAATTTGGTCATGAGTAACATAAATGCTTGTAATTTTAAGGCTGGTATGAAGTTTTTTTATTTCGTAACGCATTTTAATTCTGAGTTTTGCATCAAGGTTTGAAAGTGGTTCATCAAATAAAAATAGCTTAGGCTCATGTACAACAGCACGACCTATGGCTACTCGTTGGCGTTGCCCTCCAGAAAGTGCTTGAGGTTTACGATTTAAATAATTTTTAATTTCGAGCATATCAGCAACATCAGATACTCTTTTATTTATTTCCTCTTTTGGAACGCCTAAATTTTTAAGTCCATAGCTTATATTTTTTTCAACATTCATGTGCGGGTATAATGCATAACTTTGAAACACCATAGAAACATTTCTTTTATATGGAGCTTTTGTTGTAATGTCCTCGCCATCTAAAATAACAGAGCCAGATTTTATTTGTTCAAGACCTGCTATAACTCTAAGTAAAGTAGATTTACCACTGCCTGAAGGCCCTAAGAATACTATAAACTCACCTTTATTTATTGATAGGGATAGGTCTTTTAAAATGTGAAAGCTGTCATAATATTTATTTACTTTTTTTATATCTACAAAACTCATAGTGTCTCCATGTGGGAATTTTATTTTTCTGTGTCAGAAAGTCCTTTTACAAAAAATGACTGTAAAAAGAATATTATAATAACAGGTGGTATTAAAGCAATCATTGATAAAGCCATAACATAGGGCCAGTTAACAATGCCTCCATCTTGAGATTGTGCGATAACAAATTTTATACCTAAATTAATCATAGATTTATCTAAGTCATTTAATACTAAAAGAGGCCAAAGATATTGATTCCATGTTGAAACAAATGTAACAACAGCAAGGGCTATAATGGAGTTTCTTGACATTGGAATTATTATATCTTTAAGCAATTTCCAAGGACCTGCGGCATTGAGTAATGCTGCCTCAAATATTTCTTTTGGAAGATGAAGAAAATGTTCTCTAAAAAGAAATGTTGCGGTGGCACTTGCAATGAGTGGGAATATTATACCGCTGAAACTGTTGATCATTCCAAAGTTTACAGCAACTTGATATGTTGGTGCTATTCTAACTTCAATAGGTAACATTAATGTAAGAAATATTGTAGAAAATATTAACTTTTCTAATGGTATTTCAAAATATAATAATCCGTAAGCGGCAAGAATAGATACTATAATTTTACCAGTGGTTACAAACAAGCTGATTATAAATGTGTTCATCATAAGGCGAGTTGCTGTAACTGTGCTAACATCAGTTATACCCTTAGTGAGTATGCTACTGTAATTTTGAAAAAAACTGTCTCCTATTAAGAAGTTCATTTTGCCAGATATTACAACTATAATGTCTGATGTTGATGCAATGAAGCCCATCCATAATGGGAAGCATGAAAAAATGGCGGTTGCTATAAGTAGAATATATGACAATATTTTTAATATTTTTTCTTTTCTTGATAAATACATAATTTTCCTAATGCTTTTTAGTAAACTTAAATTGTAGAAATACTAAAAAACTTACCATCATTATGAGAAAAATAGACTGAGCAGATGAGCTTCCATAATTACTGAAGCTGTCATTATAAAGTTTATAAACTAAAGATACAGTTGAGTTACCAGGGCCTCCTCTAGTTGTAATATCTGTTATACCAAATGTTTCAAAGAAAACATATACTGTGTTCATAACAAATAAGAAAAATAGAGTTGGGGACAAGTATGGTAATGTAATGTTAAAAAACTTTTGAGTATTCGAGAATTTATCTAGTGAGGCTGCTTCATAGAGAGTATGTGGTATTCCGTGTAAAGCCGCCAAAATAAATATTACATTGTAGCCGAGTCTATTCCAAACACTTACCATAGTTAAAAGTATAAAAGCGTGATTTGAGTTTATTGTGGGGTTCCATTCTTTTACAAAAAATTTTTCTATTAGGAATGTTAGCACTCCAATAGATGAGTCTAGAAGAAAGAACCATAACACACCAGCAATTATAGGGGCAACAACTAAAGGCCATATAATTAAAGACTGAAGAATATTTCGTCCTATTTTAATAGAGTATAGTGCCAAAGCTAAAAATATGGCTGGCACTATACTTCCAATTAAAGTCCAAAGAGCATACTTATATGAAAATACAAGGGCGTCTCTGTATGAAGGATCATTTATAAGATTAATAAAATTCTTAAACCCAACGAACTTAGTATTTATGCCAAAGACATCTCTCATTAGAAAAGCCGAGCGTAAAGCCTCAATCGATGGGTATAGAAAAAATAATATTATCACAATTAGTTGTGGTAATATAAAAAGAAAACCTATTAGTTTCTTTTTCTTAAAAACAATTTGACTATTCATAACTTGCAGAAAAATCTTCTAATTGCTTATTAGCTCTTTCTGTGTAATTTAATACAAATGTGTCTAAGTCTTGTTCATTAAATAAATATTTTTCAAACTCTTCAGCAAAAATATCTCTTATTTGTACAAAATTACCTAAACGTAATCCTTTTGAATATTCAGCAGTATTTTCTGACATTTGTAGTATAGCAGTTTCTCGGTCAGGTGTTTCAGCATAATATCCGCTTTCTTTAAGGTCTGTGTATGAAGTTTTGTTTACAGGTAAATATCCTGTTTCTTCATGTAATTTTTTTTGTACTTCTGGTGAAACTAAGTATGATAAAAACTCAGCTGTAGCTTTATTATTTTCCTCAGAATGTCCTCGTAAAATCCAAATAGATGCCCCACCAATTAAAGTATTGTAAGGAGTATCTACAACAGATGATGAATATGGCATGAAGGCAGCTTTCACATCAACTGCTTTATTATTAAGCATACCGTTTAAAGCGCCTGATGAGTTTAATATAATAGCAACTTTGCCAGCATTAAATGCAGCGTCTGACTTTACATATTCTCTGTCATGGTATGTATAATAACCTTTATCATAAAACTCTTTCATTTTTGCAAAAAAGTTTTTATGTGTATCTGTAATTTCAATTCTTGAGTCTAGTACATTTTCGATACCATTATTGTAGCTTGCAAATGGTATATTATGTCTTGCTGAAAACCCTTCAAGTAGTGTCCAAGATGTCCAACAAGTTGTCATAGGCTCATAACCTGCAGCTAATAATTTTTCAGCAACAACATCAAACTCTTCCCAAGTTTTAGGAAACTCTTCAGGATTAAGTCCTGCTTTCTCAAATGCAGTTTTACTATAATAAACTATAGGAGTTGAGCTATTAAATGGGATACTAAGTAAAGTATCTCCATCTGAATAATATGAAACTATAGCGTCCATATATTCATCTTCATTAAACTCACCACTATAAAAGTCATCCATAAAATCACTTGCAGGATATATAACGTCATCAGCATAACTCATTGTTCCTGTACCAATTTCATAAACTTGTAATATATTAGGTTGCTCTCCAGCTCGCACCGCAGCAATACCTGCTTGCATAGCTTCAGCATAACTACCTTTATATGAATCACTTACAAATATGGCGTCTTGTGAAGCATTGAAATTGCTTATAATGCTGACAAGTGAATCCATAGTTGTCGCATGCCACATTGTAACAAGTATTTTGCCGTCTTCTGTTTTTATTACCTCTGACTCAGAAGTCTTTTTCGAACATGAAAAAGTGGCTAAAACTAATAATAGCATAACAAATAATTTTTTAAGCATGTTATTTTCCTGTTTTTAAATTTAAACATTCTACTATAATAGTATATAAATATATGGGCAAATGTCAAAGTATTCACTATAAAAATAGTGTAAATATTTTAGGGATATAATTTAGGTTTTACTTGTATAGTATACTTACTCGACCAAATACATTGTCTATATCAATGCTTAATATGTCGCTTGAGTTTTTATCTATAATTTTACTTGTACTTCCAAAATATATATTATTTAAATCAGGAAAACTAATCATACCAAAAGCAGATGAGCCTTTTATGTTAAGGTTTAACTCAGGGCTTACATAAATTATCGTACTAGAAAATACATTTTTTATTTTTATAGTTTTGTTTATTTCGTTCGTATCGCTTAATTCTGATAAGTCAATAATAGAGTTTCCAAAAATAGTTTTATAATTATTTTTTATATCTGTTGTATCAAACTTAGCACTATTAAAAACTGAACTGTTATTTTTTGTAGTGGGTTTGCTACCTAATATAAAAGATATACCAAATAGGATTATTAGTATACCAATTAGTATTCTGGAAAATGGAATATTAATATTGAATATTGTTCTAAGTAAAATATTGACACCAAAAAGTATTATGATAATACCCCAGAAAATACTTGTATTAAATAAAAGTTTCATAAATTGTCTCCAAAATTAGGAATATTTACATGTTATAGTATAACTTTATTTAAATCAATTATTACTAATTTACTAATATATAAACATAGCGTCCCCATACGAGAAGAATCTGTACTCTTTATCTAAAGCTTCTTTATATGAGTTTATTATATTTTCATATCCTGCTAATGCTGAAACCATTGCGAGGAGTGTTGATTTTGGCGTGTGAAAATTTGTAATTAAAGCGTCTACACATTTAAATTTATATGGAGGATAAATAAAAATATTAGTGCCTCCCTCTAGACGATTAAAAGTGTTTGTGTTGTCATTATATTCGCTTTCCAAAACTCGAGCGACAGTTGTTCCACATGACACTATTCTTTTTTTATTTTTTTTATATTCTTTTATTAACTCTGCTGTCTCTTTTGGAATTATAAAGTTTTCATTATGCATAACATGGTTTTCAAGATTGTCTTCTTTCAGTGGGTTAAAAGTAGAAAAACCAATATGAAGTGTGAGGTAGCATATTTTCACACCCTTTTCATGAATGCTTTCAAGTAGCTCATTTGTGAAATGTAGCCCAGACGTGGGAGAGGCTATACTTCCTTCATGTTTGGCATATACATTTTGATAAAACTCGGCATCTAGTTTATTATATTCATTTTCAGATTTTCTTTTTCTACTTTGAATTATATATGGAGGAAGTGGAATATTGCCTATAGTTTTAAGCATATCATTATCAAGTGGTTTTGAGAATAAAACACTTCTAACAGCATTTTCTGATTTAATTATTTTGGCTTCTATTTTTATATTTTCAAAGTTTAGATAAAGTGTATCATTTTCTTTTATTTTGCGTCCATTAACTAAGCATTCCCAATATGAATTATTATCATCTATTTTTTGAAGTAATAATATTTCTGTCTCTCCACCTGTAATTTTTTTGAAAAATAGCCGTGCATTTATAACCTTAGTATCATTTAATATAAGTAAATCATTTTCATTTATATAGTTTAGTATGTCAAAAAAATGTTTGTCCTCTGTCATGCCAGAGTTTTTATTAAGTGTCATTAACTTGCATTCACTTCTTTTATAATTAGGTTCAGTTGCTATTAAGTGCTCTGGTAAATTAAAGTTGTAAGTATCTCTATGTTTATAGTTCATATATTATTTATATTAATTGCTTTGTGGGATTATAATTATTTTTTTAGTTCTTAAAAATTTAATTAAGTTATGTCTTGATACATTTGATTTTATAATAGCATAATCGCTACTTATAGGTATTATGTCTATGCCCTTTCTTTTAGCATCATGAATAATTTCTTCAAGTTTATAACTGTTTTTAATATTTATAAGCATAGTATCTTCATATAAATATGCTTTAGTTGATTTTTCATACCACCTAGTCATTGAAACTTCTAAATGGTTTGGTATATCTAGTGAATCTTTTTTTAGTACATTTCGGAGTTCTTCAAGAAAATTATAGAATGAATATACTGATGAATCTTCAACAAGAGTCTTGCCTTTAAGTATAGAGTCCTCTGTTATCTTAAATAAATATACTGATCCATTTTTATCTATATTAAAGTATAATGAGCACATATAAACAAATTCTTCAGAAAACACCTCATGATTTATAAGTGTAACTTCAAAGTTTCCATTAATAACACATCTTGATTTATGCTTTGTTTTTATTTTTGATAAGGCTATAATTTCATCTTTATAAAAAACAGCCTTAGCAAATCCTAATATAAAAATAATATGTATAGATGACTCAAGTTTTTCTATTGAATAGTTCATGTCACTTTTAAGTCTTATCTCATCATATATATATTTGCATGACACAGTACTTTTACTATCATTTACTATTAAAATAATTTCTTTTATGCATTCTTTATATTCTGAAAAATAATGATTTAGTAAATGATCTCTACGACTATATATAGATTCATTTAAAAATCTTGTAAGGTTCTCATAATCAATAGAAAGATTATTTTTAGAATCTATTTTAATAATTCCTATACTAGAACATATTTTATAAAGTAAGTAATTGCTTACGCCATTTATAGATATGCTCTCTATTATACTTTCATCATCCAAATACGGTTTCATTTTTTCTGATTCTACACAATAAATAAAACTATCTATATTTGATATAATATTTAAATGATTGTATATTAGCTCACTTTTATCTATTTTAGAAGTAATATCTTTTTTTATAGCCTTAATAAGTTTTGTATTATTAAGTTTAATAAATGTTTCTATTGTTTTTTCTTTTTTGTCATGCTTAAAAATTAGAGTGATAATATTAGCTTTTGTGAGTGTTAGAACTATATCTTTATTTAAAATATTTTTATAATTACCTAATTCCACATAATCTGATTCTTTATATAAAATAATTATTTCTTTTTTATATTTTTTATAGGTCTCTAAATTATATGATGTATTAATAGGTTCTATTTCATCAGTATTAGAAAATCTACTTAAAAGTATATCTTTAATTGTTGGTAAAATATGTATACTGTCATCATTAGAGTTTAATCTCATACGCTTTTTTTTAAGGTATATGAATCCTGCATTTTCAATTTCAAATAAAAAATCAAAAAATATATTAAGTTGCTTTTGGTCATAACCTATTTTGTAGGCTATGTCTGCTGCATATAAATTTTTAGTACTGTTTTTAAGTATGTAATAATATATATTTTTGGCTTCATTTCTTAAGTTAAAGAATTCTGTTGTTACTAACATTGGATTGCTAGTTTTTTTTATTAAGTCATCTGTTTTTTTACATTTCCAAGACTTGCATAAGTTCTTTATTGTTTCTTTAGAAATGGAATCTATAGTTTCTAGCATATAAATTATTACCTAATAAAGAAATATTTGAAAAAACCCTGCTTTTCTACATTATCAGGTCTTTTTGTCTGAATCCAAGCGACCATTGGTTGTCCTTTTATAGCTCTATATGGAACAAGTCCCCACATTCTACTATCGCAACTTTGATCTCTGTTATCTCCTAAAACGAAAAAATAATCCTCATTTACTTCATATATAAATTCATCAGGTTCATCTTTTGCATAAGGTATATATATATTCATCCAAAACCATTTTTTCAAATCCTCAGAAACAACTTCATCATTTATTACTACTTCAAATGAGTTTAAATCATTATAGTAATCATGTCGGTCTTCAAGCCTTCTAAATATTATAGTATCCCCTTTTTTAGGTATATAAATCTTTTTATAAAAATCAATTAAATCAATTGGAGCTTTGTCTTTTCCATAATAGAAATAGCCCCATTCGTCTTCGATTATTTTTTCATTTATATAGATATTTTGATTATTTATTTCAACAGTTTCTCCACTTGTAGCAATAACACGTTTAACAAATTCTTTTCTAGGGTCAATATCAACAGCTTTAAGCCCAAAAAAAGGTAATTTTACGGGAGATAAATGATTTCCACCTGTAAGCTTGTCGCCAACGAAATCAGCAAATAAAAGTCTAGGGTCCCAAGTGAATGGCGTAATTGAAAATATGAAAAGGGGTAACTTTAATATTTGTACTAGAGGTGATGGGTCGTAATATGGTAGATTACCTTCGCATCCAAAGTATGCTGATGCTGGAGATCTAAAAACTATTAAATCGCCTCTTTCAGGTTCTTTTATTTTTGGTAATCTGAATCCTTCTATTCCGTCTGTGAATGGAACTTTTATTCCATATACAAATCTGTTAGCAAATAGTCTGTCTCCGGGCATAATAGTTGGTATCATTGATCCTGTAGGTATTTGATAATTTTGTATTAGAAATGTGTTTATACAAATAACAATTATCACAGCATAAATTATTTCTTTAAAAGTGTGCTTAAATATTTTAGCTTCACCTGATACCAGTTCTATTAATCTTCTAACAAAATTCATATCAAAACTCCAAGTTAACACATTATTAAAAAAAGATTTTAAAGTATATAATGCTTATACTAAAATTGCAATAAACTTTTATGCAGACAAAGAGTACTAAAATTGAGTTTTATATATTATAGTTATCAAAATTTAAGTATATTGCTTTGACAATTTTTATTATTCATATATAATCACGAATGTGAATTTAATATTAATAGTATTTATTGTTGTTGTTGTGCTTCTATTCATTCTTATGTTTGGAGCTTTGTTTTTTGTATCTATTTTTACTGGAGTATGGCGTTCTTTTTTACTGTTTTTAAATAGAGGGAAAGAAGACTGTCCTTTTTGTAAGTCAAAAGGTTCTATGAGAGTTTACTCCACAGAATCAGGACATAAAAAGATATGTAAAAAATGTAAATTTTCTATTGATATAGATGATAATTAAATTAATGTACGAGAGGAGGGAGTTGAACCCTCATGCCTAGGGCGCTAGATCCTAAGTCTAGTGCGTCTGCCAATTCCGCCACTCTCGCAAATATACTGACTTCTTTATATTATAATATAACAATAAAAATATCAAGTGTGGTATATTAATGTTTTTTAATTTAACTCTTAAATAATAGAATTTTTAGTCGATAATGTGTTCTAGTATAGTATTTTTTTAATTTTTTGGAGTAACAGTATGTTTAAGTCTAGAAGAATGAGTTTGCATCTCAAAGTAACATTTATTATATCTCTTTTGCTCTGTCTTATATTTTTAGGGATAAATATATTTAATACAATAACTATGAGGAAAATGTCTACAGATTTATCAGTGTCTATTTTAGAAGAGATATCGAATAATGAAGCTAGAAATACTTCAAATTTTGTTACTTCTTCTTTTTATAATATAAATGTAATGGCAGCTTCTGTTCAAGAATTGCTAGATGATGGAGTAAGAGGCAGGGCTTATTATGAAGAGTTTTTAGAAAATATTATAAAAGAGCTTCCAGAGTATATTGGAGCAGCATCTATCACATTTGAACCCGATGTGTTTGGGCTAGATTCTGACTATATGGACACTAAGTATAGAGAATCATTAGGTCGATTTTCAGCATATTTTGAAAGATCTGCTGCAAATGAGATTAATATTAGGCCATTTAATAAAGACGAACTTTTTGGTGATTATTATACAGAGCCTATGAAAACAAAAACTAAGTATTTAACTGATATTTACTCATTTGATGTTGCTGGCGAAAGTGTTTCAATGTATACATGGAGCATACCGCTTTTTATTGGTAATAGAGTAGTAGGTGTTATAACTATAGATATTTTTGCTGATTTTTTCAAAGAAAGTCTTTTAAATAGTAAAATTAAAGATTTTGAAGGGGCTAAGTATGCACTTTTTACTGATACTGGAAGTGCTATAGCAGTTAGTGAGGATATATCTGGATTAGGTAATAATGTAGTTGATGTTTTCCCTAGATTTAAAGAGAATAATATTCTAGAAAGAGTATCAAAAGGGGACGCATTTTTGTATAGAAGTGATGAAGGGTTTCCAGCTATACATTTTGTTAGGGCATTGCGTGTTGGCGATGACAAATATTGGGGGCTTGAAGTTATAATCCCTATGAGTGTTATTTTGACTGATGTAAATAGATTAAGTATGATTATGATTGTTCTGACTATTATTTCTTTAGTTATAGTTTATATTGTTGTTTCTATCGTCATAAGAAGAATTGTTACATTTAAGTTATCATTATTAGTTGGTGATATGGAGCGTATTTCGGGTGGAGATATATCATGGCGGGTACCAGATGTGGCGCTTGAAACTAAAGATGAACTTGGAGATATTGCTCGTGCCATGTCAAAGATTTTAGATGAGTTTAATAGTGCTATGCTTAATGTAAAAAATGCATCAGGCGAAATAGAGGCTGCTGCAAATGAGGTGGCACAGGGTAATGCTGATTTATCAATGCGTACAGAATCTCAAGCTGCTGTTTTAGAAGAAACATCATCAAGTATGGAGGAGATGGCTTCAACTATTAAGTCATCAGCTGACCATTCTTTGCTTGGGGATAAAATGATGGTTGAGTCAAAAGAATCTATATCTGAGGCAGGAGATGTTATTTCTAGTACAACAAATAGCATAGAGGATGTATTAGAGGCAAGTGCTAAAATAAAAGATATAACAAAGATAATAGAAGGAATTGCTTTACAAACCAATATACTCGCACTTAATGCTGCAGTTGAAGCAGCACGTGCAGGAGAGCAAGGTCGTGGATTTGCTGTTGTTGCTAGTGAGGTTAGAAGTTTAGCTCAAACTACTCAAACTTCAGTAAAAAATATTACAGAGCTTGTTTCTAATGTTGATGAAAAAATAAGACTTGCCACTTCTAGTGCTCGTAAGTCAAAAGAAATATTTAGAGATATACAAGATAAAGTGGATAGTACTGCTAAGATAATGCAAGAAATAAGTAGTACAGCTGTAGAGCAACAAACTGGTGTTAATGAAATTAATAGGGCTGTTACCGAAATGGATATAGCTACACAAAAGAATGCCACTTTGGTTCAAGAGTCGACAACAGCGGCAACTGCTTTATTATCACAAGCTAAAGAACTGGTTGATGTTATAAGTTTCTTTAAGACAAGAGATGGTTCAAATGTAGTAGTAAAGACTGGTTCTTCTTCAGAAGATATAGGTAATGCTTCAATTAAAACTCCAGTGAAAACTACTAAACAAAATACTTTGGTTAAGCCTGTTATTGAGGAGAATACTGAGGTTAAAGAGATTGAGGAAGCTCCTGTTCCTAAGTCTGAAGAGACTAGTGATTATTATAAGATTCTTAGTCCAATTTCCAATAAGTCTTCTTCTGGTAATGAATTTGGAAGCTCATTACTAAAGTCGAATGACAAAGTTGATGAGGAGTTCGAAACATTTTAGATTGAGTTATATATAAAATCGTTTTACTTAAGTCGTTGATTTTTTAGGATTTCCTAATTAATTAGCGACTAAATATATTTAGGAATAGAGATGTACATTAAGAGGCTTACGTTATACGGGTTTAAATCTTTTGCTTTAGAAACTCATATCGATTTCTATGAAGGTGTTACTGTTGTTTTAGGTCCAAATGGAATAGGAAAAAGCAATATTGTTGAGGCTTTTTTATGGGTTTTAGGCGAACAGTCTACTTCTAGGCTGAGGCTTGATAATTCTCGTGGACTTGAAAGTGTAATATTTCATGGCACAGATGAGAGAAAAGCATCTTCCTTAGCAGAGGTGTCTCTTACACTTGACAATAAAACTAGATGGATAAAAAATCATGATGTTGATACAGTTATGATTACACGTAAGTATTATAGAAAGGGTCTTTCTGAATATTATATAAACGACGAAAATGTTAGACTTCGTGATATAGTTGATATGTTTTTAGACACGGGGCTTAGTAAAAATGCTTACTCTGTTATCAAACAAGGTATGGTCGATAAAATTGCACAACAAAAGCCTGAAGACAGAAGAGCCTTAATAGAGGATGCGGCAGGAGTTACTAAATATCTTGAGCGTAGACGTGAGGCTACTCGAAAGCTTGAAGAATCTGAAAGAAATTTACTTAGTGTTAAAAGTGGAATTAGAGAAGCTGAAAAACATTATAAAGTACTTAAAGAGCAAGCTAATAGAACAGAGCGTTATTATGAACTTATAGACGAGAAGAAAAAAATAAATATAGCATTAAGTGTTTTTCAAGTAAAAAAATTAAAAGACATAATTTCTGAACAAACTATAGAGCTTGAATATTCGAATAAGAAAAAACAAGAACTTACAGAAGAGCTTAAAGATTTAGATAATAAAAAGAGTGATGAGTTACTTAAATTTGAACAAACAAGGGCAATGTCGGTTGAGCTTGACAAACAAGTATCTTTAATTAATTCTGAAGTTATTCATGTTGAGAATATGTTTATTCAAATTAGTAATCAACTTGATGGTATACTTAAAGATAAAAAAGACTATTCTGAAAGAAAAGAAAGTTTATTATCAAAAATAACACAGCACAAAAATGATATAATTAACACTGACTTAGAAATGAATACAATTGTAGATTTAATAAAAAATTCTATGCTTGAACAAGACAGTGAACATAATAAAATAGCAAGTGAACAAAATAAAATTACAAGCTATAATAATAATATAACATTACTTACACAGTCGAATGACACAGTGCAGGTAAACATTGAAAACCTTCGTCGTGAACAATATGAGGTTATAAATAAAATTATACATGAGATTGATGAGAAAAAACGTGACTTAACAAATACGTCTTTTTATCAGAATATAGATAAACATGAACAGGATATAGATATAGGTTTTCAAAATCTTCTTCATGCTATAAATCAAAAAGTTAATACTATATCAGAATTTGAGGAGCTTGGATTTCTTGAAAATGTAAATGAGACGGGCTTTAATAATATGGTTAATTTTCTTAAAGACCTTAAATTTTCACTTGAAACAGAAAAAAAAGATACTATACTTTTAAGAGATATATTTAAAGAATACAATAAAATTAAAGACCCATTTATTGATTTACTTTTCGACAAAGAAGGTACATATACTCAAAAAGAAAATATAGATGTTGCTATAGATGACCTAGAAAAACTCATGAAAAAAAATAGAGAGGAAATTGAGAGTATAAATGAAAAAATATTAATTTCTAATGAAACTATAATAGGGGCGAATTCAAAGCTAACAACTTTAACAGTTGCACAAGCTAGGCATGAGGGTACCAAGCATAGACTAGAAGAAAAAAAATCTATGATACTAAATAGCATTGTAAGTTTAGAAGAAGAAAGCAAAAGTATTTTAGAAAAAATAGAGAGCATAAATGCTTTACATAATTCTGTAAATATTAAAAGTGAAGAGAATAAATCGAAACTTAAAGAATTAGAAAGTAAAAAAATATCGGTTGAAAAAGAAGCTAAAAGTAAGGCAAGTGAAATAAAGCATTCAGAATCGGCTATTACGAATGTTGAATTAAACCTGGCAAAACGTATTAAAAGACTTTCTGAAATAAATGAAAACATAGCTAGACTGTCTGAAAGAGTTAATCAAAACAGCGATAAAGTTAAAGATATATATACTCATTTTTATGAGAATTATGCTATTAGGCTTGATGACTTTGAAAAACAAGATGTTGCAGTGTCTGATGATTCTGTTCTTAAAACTAAACTTGAAACTATAAACACAAAAATAAAAAATTTAGGTTCTATTAATGAGATGGCGCTTGATGAATATCAGGAGGCTAAGGAGCGTTTTGAGTTTTTAGCAAAACAGAAAGAAGATTTAGAGAAGTCTAAAGATGAGATTATGGGTATAATTGATGAGGCTAATAAAAAGGCTAGCGAAGACTTCCTTGAAACATTTAACGAAATAAATAAAAAATTTGGTGAAACATTTAAGATTTTATTTGGTGGCGGAAAGGCGGGGCTTGTTATACAAAATCCTGAGAATATACTTAGTAGTCCAATAGATATAATTGCACAACCACCGGGTAAAAAAATGGAGAATATTGTTGCGTATTCTGGAGGAGAGCTTGCCATGGCGGGTCTTGCTTTAGTTTTTGCTATATTCCTACATAGACCTAGTCCTTTTTGTATACTCGATGAAGTTGATGCCGCTTTAGATGGGGCTAATATAATTAGGTATAAAAGTATGGTTAAAGAGCTTTCTGACAAAACCCAGTTTTTAATTATAACTCATGATGAAGTTTCAGCCACTATTGCTGACAGATATTATGGAGTTACATCTGAGGAGAAAGGGGTGTCAAAGGTTTATACTGTCGAAATTAATGGGGAAGGGAATGTAAATGGAAGCGATGAGTCTTTAGTAAATAATTAGTATTTTTATCGAATGCTAATTATACAAAAAGGTAAACTATGAAGAATAGAATGTCAGAAAGCAAAAAAAAGTTTCTAAAAAAATTATTCTTAATTATATTTCTTATTATAATTTTTGTAATTGTAGTTGGCGGTTTGATAGTAGGGTATTATGTGGGTGGTATTTATAAAGACTGGCTTTCTAGAAAAGATGCTAGCATGGAAATGATGGAAGAATATTATAATTTAATTGTTGTGCAAGGCAATGAGAAAAAAATAAGATATTTTAATCCATTAAATCCATTTGGTAATTCTCCACCAACTCGTATATATGATAGAAATAATATACTTATAGGCGAGTATATGCCACCTGCCTATGAAGTTGTTAATATTGAAGACATAAATGTTTTACTTGAAAATATGTTGCTACTTATGGAAGACCAAAAGTTTTATAAACATAGTGGTGTAAATTATATTAGAACAACATATCTTGCGGTTCAGATGCTTGTTTCAGGACGTATAGTTGGAGGCGGTTCAACTATAACTCAACAGCTTGCTAAATTACTTTTTACAAAAAGCGAGAAAACATTTGAGAGAAAAGTGTTCGAGATGTTTATGGCACATGAAATAGAACGTAATTATACTAAAAGAGAAATACTTGCTATGTATTTTAATACGGTTTATTTAGGTGATGGTAATTATGGGTTTGAAGCTGCAAGTAATTATTATTTTGATAAACTCTTAAAAGATTGCCGTTTAGTAGAATATGCTATACTTATATCTATGCTACCAAATCCAACATATTATTCTATTATTAATAATCCAGAAAACAATAGAAAAAAAGTGGCTCAAATACTTTCAAGAATGGCAAGTCATAACTTTATAGATAAGGACACTGCTAAGGCAGAATTGGTGCTTTTTGATGAAAACTATAGTAATTTAAAAGATAAAGTTAATGCTTCTCAATTAGGTATGACTGTAAATAGGACACCTTATGTTAATGAATATGTAAGACAACATTTACTTGAGTTTTTTGAGGAAGATCAGCTCGCATTGTCAGGTCTTAAAATATATACAACTGTCAGCGAAAGAGACTATAGAGTGTCGGATGCTATAATGAAAAAGCATATCAGAGAAATACAATCAACAACAGGTGACACAAGTTTTCAAGGGGCATTTGTTTCTGTTGATGTTAAAACTGGTGGTATTATCACTATGATTGGTGGTGGGGGGTATACTCTTAATAATCAATTTAATAGAGCAACTCAAGCAAGGCGTCCAGTGGGCAGTGTTATAAAACCTTTTATATATTTATATGCTTTTGAAACAGGTCTTCATCCTTTTTCTCTTGTTGTAGATACAAACTATACATATCCTCAAGGTATGGGGAAACCTCCTTGGTCACCTAGAAATTATAATAGAAGGTATTCAGGAGAGATTACAGTTGAAACTGCTTTAGTTAAATCTATTAATACAGTTGCGGTCAAATTACTTTATGATATTGGGCTTGGCTTTTTTATAAAAAATTCGACAGAGTTTTTTGGAGATAATGCTTATATACCAAATGCATTGTCGATAGGGCTTGGAACTTTAGAAACAACACCATTATCACTTGCTAGTGCGAATACTGTTTTGGCTAATTATGGGGTTCATTTTTCTCCATATATAGTTGAGACTATAATAGATGACAATGATAATGAATTAGATATTTCATCACTAGTAGATAGGACTCCAAGGCTAATAGATTCTACTTCTCCTGCCTCTTATTATTATGTGAATGCAACGCTTCAAAAAGTGCTTGCCCCGGGTGGTACAGGAGCTTCTAGTGCTAGGTCTATTGGAATTAGTTATCCATCTTTTTCTGCAAAAACAGGTACATCAAGTGATCATAAAGATACATGGTTTTCTGTTTATAGCCCAGACATTTCTGTTGTGGCATGGCTTGGTAGTGATAAAAATCATACATTGCCTAATAATGCCACAGGAGGCGTGAACACGGCTTTAGCTTCTTTAGAGTATTTAGTTGCAGTAACTCCAGCGGATAAATTAAACTTTCTATGGGATGTCCCTGATGACATTAAGGTTGTGGAAATATGTGTGGTTTCAAAACTTCCTAGAAATTATACATGTGAAGATGTTGAATCATTAAGTACTGGAGATATTGACATAACTTCACAGTGTGGAATTGATCACTTAAAGTCTCTAAACTTAAATGATGACTCTGACTCAATAGATGGTAGTAATGAAAATAATGGTATTGTTATGCTTGAAGAAGAATATATTGTAGACCCTACTCTTGGTAAGTTACGTAATTAAAATGTTTTAATAAATAACTTTATAAGATATTATATTAATAAATACTATATTAGGATTATTATATGTCTTTATTTTTTAATAAAAAGAAAAATGTTGCTTTAGTTTTGTCTGGTGGTGGCGGTAAAGGGGCATATCAAGCAGGGGCGTTAAATGCTTTAGTAGATTTGGGTATAGATACTAAAATAGAGGCAATATCAGGAACGTCTGTTGGTGCTTTAAATGCTTGTTTATTTGTTCAAAACAAAATAGATATACTAAACTATGTATGGCTAAATGAGGTATCTGAAAAAATCCTTACAACTCATTCTGAGACTTTATTTGATAGAATTAAAAATGCTGTTGAGAACTATGATTTTCCAGATATTTTTAAGGATAATGTTTTATCTTTTTCAGAAAATGGAATATTTTCAAGAGATGGCCTTATCGAAGTAATGGATAAATATATTGATTTTAATATTATATCGAAATCAAAAATAGAATTATATGCTTGTGCTGTGCATTTAGATACACTTAAATTAAAATATTTTAAGATGAATAAACTTAAAGAAGAATCTATAAAAGAAATACTAATTGCTACAAGCTCTATTCCGCTTATATTTGGAACAGAGGATATAGATGGAAAAACTTATGTAGATGGAGGTCTTCCAATCTATGGAGACAATTCTCCTATAAAGCCAGTTTATGATGCGGGGTATAAAAATATTATTGTAATTCATTTATTTGATATAGATATTTTAGATGAGTCGGACTATCCTAATGCTAATATATATCAAGTGTATAGTAAAGAAGGTATGGCTGGTATTCTTTCAGGGGTGCTAGATTTTTCTGAAAAAACGGCTAAGTCTAAAATAGAGGCAGGATATAAAGATACTATAGAAGTTTTGTCAGGTTTGGATTTTAATAATTAATTTTAGGTAATATTGTAAAAAAAATAGAGAGGTAAAAAACATGTCAAATAAAGCTTTAATTGTAATTGATTATAATAATGATTTTGTTGCAACTAATGGAAGGCTTACTTGTGGTGAGGCTGGGCAGGAGATTGATAAAAAAATCGCTAGTTTAATTGATGAGTTTAATAAAAATGGAGACTTTATAATTAATGCTTGTGATAATCATAGTGAAGAAGAAAAATATTCACCAGAGGTTTCGATGTTTCCACCTCATTGTTTTGATGAATATGGTAAAGAATTATATGGAGAGACAAAAATTGCTATGGATAAAGTTTCAAGTGAAAAAAGTTTATATATAGCAAAGCATAGGTTTTCTGCTTTTGCGGGCACATCACTTGACTTAAAACTTAAAGAAAGAAATATAGACGAACTTCACTTAGTTGGAGTATGCACCGATATTTGTGTACTTCACTGTGCAATTGATGCATATAATTTGGGGTATAAAATGGTATTTCATAAAAGTGCTGTAGCGAGTTTTAATCAAGAGGGGCACAGTTATGCTTTGACACATTTTGCTAATGTTTTAGGGGCTAAAGTAGTTTAATAATTCTGTGAATGTAAATCAAAAGGAATTATTATACAATTCAATAAAATTAGATTTTTTAAGCTATTTGGTAGAATTCTAAAATTAATAAAGTTACTAGGAGATTGTGTGAAAAAAATTTTTAAGCTGTCATCAATAGTATTATTTTTGTTTGTTATAGTAATATCTGTTTTAATACATACCCATGTGTTTGATAAAATAGTATTACACACTGACCAGCTTATTCACTATTACACTGCAAAAAGCTACTATAATGAAAAAATATTGCCAACAGAAGGTGCGTATTTAAGGGGAGTAGGTTTAGATAGCTTAGAAAATGCTCGCACACCGGGTGGGTATTTTTATTTAGAATATCTTTTATACTTTACATTAGCTAATGGTGATTTGGATAAGGCTAGATTATATTATGGATTTTCTATTATAATCTGTATTTTCATATTTTTGTTTTGGATATACAAAAGATTTGGAATTATAACTTTTTCTATAATAGGGACTCTTATTCTAGTCAGCCCTTATTTATTGATGATGAATAATCAAT
>CAMRCO010000024.1 GCA_947040945.1 uncultured Spirochaetia bacterium | reverse complement strand
ATTTACTTAAATTGAAATATATTATAGAATGAATTTACTAAAAAAAATTAATAAAAGAGATTATACCATTATGATTTTATCAGGACAAGAAATTAAAAAAAACTTAGGCAATAAAATATTTATTGAGCCATATAATGAAACACAACTTAATGCTAACAGCTATAATGTTAAGCTAAACGAAAAGCTTATTTGCTATAAAGAAGAAACTCTCGACATGAAAAAAAAACATGCGCTAGAAGAAATTATAATACCAGATGAAGGATTTGTATTACAACCGGGCGAATTATATTTGGGTCGCACAGAAGAATATACTAAAACATTTGATTATGTACCTATGATTGAGGGGCGTTCTTCAGTTGGTAGACTTGGTATTTTTATACATGTTACAGCAGGGTTTGGAGATGTGGGTTTTTGTGGATACTGGACTTTAGAGATTTTTTCAGTTAAACCTATCAGAATATATAAAGGAGTTGAAATAGCTCAACTATATTATCACACTATTAATGGCGAATATGAAAATTATCAAAGCTCTAAATATCAAAATAATAATGATGTTCAACCAAGCATGCTCTATAAAGATTTCTTGAAATAAAGACTAAACAAACATTAAAAGAAGACTTGACTGCCCGCTAACATCAAGACCTATCATAGAATGCACTGAATGAGCCGCTACCCTTATAATGTCGCCTTTTTTTAAGTCTACTATCTCTTCTTCAATAACATACCTTATATGCCCTTCAACGACTATAACAACCTCTTCAGATGGATGTTCATGATAAGGTACAAGTTGATTGGTTTTTTGGGTAACAGAATATATACTATACCCTTCATCTTTTAGTGCACTGACAATAGACTCTGTTTCATTTCCGACACAATTGAATTCATCTTTAACTGTCGATTTATAATAATATTGTTTAATCATTTATACCTCAAACAAGATTGTCGGATATAAATGCTATAAATTTTAGAAAAAAATTATTTCTAAATAATAGTAAAATTAAATAATTTCGTTCTTATCTCTATACTTTTTATTTATTTCAGAAATATTTTTGTTTATTTTTTTCCATTCTTTTTCTAATGGTATATACACGTTTTCTAATATTTCATTATAATACTCTGTCCTATTTTGATTATGCGCCACATAAGAACATGACAAGTCTTTTGTAACAGAACTTGCCTCTTTATAATCAGAGTATACTGAAGCCCCAACACCACCGAGTAATGCTGCCCCCATAGCAGAAGCTGTTTCAATATTTGGAGACACGATATCAACACCCAAAACATCTGCCTTTATTTGTTTCCATGTTTGATTTTTACTCCCCCCACCAACTAATACTAACTTATTATCTGCCCTATCATCTTTAACATAGTCATACATTTTCTTAGTTTGAAAAGCCATTCCTTCAATGGTTGCCCTAAGTAATGAGGCTCCATTTGTATTTTGATTAAGCCCGCCATATAGCCCTGTGCTTTCAAAATCCACTTCTGGTATGTATGAGCCAAAAACTTCTGGCAAAAATATTTCTGAGCTAAATAAATGTTGTTTATAGCTATTTTCTATTTCCTTAAAATAATCATCCCAAGAAATATTAAAATTATATTTTGTGTTTGCTACTATATTATTTTTAAGCCACTCTGTTTGAGCTGCCCCTATAGCTTCAAGCATTTTACTTTCTCTATTTGGAATAACATGAAAATCATTAATACTTCTCATTATAGGATGTTTAGATGATTTATTAAAAGAGTTATATGTTATTATTAAATCTATTGTGCCTGTTATATTAAAAATATTATTTTCAATATGAGTGTCAATTGCAAATGCCGCACATTGATAATCCATTCCGCCAGTTGACACAATAACATCTTGACTAAGCCCTGTTTCAATAGAAGCTTTAGAAGATACTTTACCTAGAGCAACCCCACTGTCGCATATTTCGCCTAATACTTTTTTTGAAATGCCTGAACGATTCATAAAAAAATCTAACCATTCAGATTTTTTAGAGTCCCACATTCCATTTGATGCAGCCGTGCTATAATTTCTCAAAAAACAATTTGTAAGTTTATATACAATAAAATCATCAACTGAAAAAATCTTATCTACTTTCTTCATAACATCAAACTGTCTATTATATAAACTACTTAAATGTAGGCCTGTAGTTTCAATTCCAAGTGGATAACCTGTTATATTTGTAAACTCTTCATTTGAAAATTCATTTTTATAAACTTCATATTCTTTTTGTAAATAAACACTGTTTTCACATAATGATATTTGACAGTCTTTAGCATCTAGTGCAAGCATTGTGCATCCACAACTACTGACAGCTACACTAATAACCATATACTCTGGGGGTATTTGTAACAATACTTTGGCAATAGCCTCTCTTGTAATATCCCATAAACACTCAGCATCAAAATCTCGTTGAGGCCCACAATCAAGTTTTTTATTTTTATTCTTATAAGCAGGACTAGTAGAAACTTCTGCCATAGATATTTTTTTACCTAGGTCATCGCATACAAATGCTTTAACACTTATACCGCCAATATCTATTCCAAGTAGGCACTGATGACGTGTCATAATTCTATCCTCTTCTATCCTCTTCTATCCTCTTCTATCCTCTTCTATCCTCTTCTATCCTTTTGTAGCTCCACCAACAATACCCTTAATCAGAAATTTCCTAAATACTAATGCGATTATTGCTGGAGGAAAAATGGCTAATATACCACCTGCATTCATAAGACCATACTCAACTGTGCTTTTTGTAACAAACTCAGAAATTACTACAGCAATAGGTTTTGTTGCATTAGACGGAGCTAGTATTAATGGAATTTGAAATTGATTCCAAGTTGTTAAAAATATAATTAATGCTGAAGCAAAAATAACAGGATATGACACAGGGAGTATAACCGAGATCATTGTCCTAAACTTTGTGTAGCCGTCAATGTAGGCTGCCTCTTCAAGTTCTTTTGGAAGCGTGTCAAAATAGCTAATTAATAACCATACAGCTAATGGCAAAAAAGATGTAATATATACAAGTACTAATGCGAATATATTATCCAAAAAGTAAAATGTTGCAAAAATTTTATATAGCGGGATAATTGTTGCAAAAACTGGAATTGCCATTGTGAAAAGTAATACATTTCTAAAAAGAGAAAAACCCCTAAACTTTAAGCGAGACATAGGATAGGCACATAATACTGCTATGGGTATTCCAAAAAATAAAGAAATAACTGCGGCAACAAGTGAGTTAATAATTCCTCTTCTAAACAAATCTCCTTGCCTATAATCTAAACTAAGCAGAGATTTATAATTTTCTAATGTTGGATTTTCTGGAAAATAGTTTGTAGTATTACTCAATATTTCGACTTGTGGTGTAATGCTCATAATAAAAGACCATGCAATTGGAGACAGCATAAATATTATAAATATAATAATTAAAAATATATAAAGTATCCTAAACCATAATGACATTTTATCTTTCATACTAGACAATCCTTTCTATAAAAATAATTCTAGCTCAAACATTTTTTTACAGATATTCAGTTTTTCTATGTAAATTTTTAATATAAATTAATCCAAGTATTCCAGCAAGCAACATAATAATATATGTCAAAGCACTACCTACTCCATAATCTAGAAAACTAAATGTCCTTAAATATGAGTCAATCATTAATGTTTTACTAACATCGCCATATCCTGATAATGAAACAATCTCATCAAAAACATTTATAGCATTAATAGACGTTGATGTCAGAACAATACCTAATGATGGCATTATTAATGGAAGTGTTATGCTCCTGAATGTTTGAAATGGTCTGCTACCATCAACAAGAGCCGATTCATAAATCTGTGTTGGTATAGCTTGCAAAGCTGAAAGTATAACTATAGCACAAAATGGTATATTTCTCCAAGCAACAACAAGAGAAACAATAAGCATAATAGACCATCTTTGTGAAAGCCATTGTATAGGGGTGTCTATTATATTTAAGTTCAATAAAATTCTGTTTAAAAGCCCATAACTTGGGTGAAAAATCCATCTCCACATTACCCCATTTACTACTGGAGGCAATGCCCACGGAATAATTGCTATTGCTGTTAATATTCCTTTAACTTTTGTATTTACATTAAGCAATAAAGCGACAAAAACACCAATAATTGTAGCAATAACTATTACAATGACAAGTACTATAAGAGAGTTTTGAAGTGACATCCAAAAACTTTCACTTTGTAAAATGAGTATATAGTTGTCGAAACCAATAAATTTTATATTATTAGGCTCTGTCAACTTAATTCTTTGCAAACTATACAGAAATGTCCTTAGTACTGGATAAAATACCAATGTAGACATCAAAATGATACCAGGTATCAGCATAAGATACGGAGTATAGTTTCTTTTTTTCATAACTTTTATTCTAATATATATTAGATATTAAAAAAACTACTTAGATAACTCTGTTACTTTTGCTTCAATCCTATTATATGCCTCTTCTGGTGTAATGCTACCAGCAACCATTTGGTTCACACTATTATAAATTGTATTACTAAGCTCTGAATACCATGATGGAATTCCACCAGGGAATGGAGCTGAAATATAATCAGATTGTTCAATTAAAACCTCTCCATCAGGAAGCACTCCACTTTCAATTAAGCTTTCTAAAGCTTCTGTTCTTGTTGGTATAAGCCCTAAGTCTGCATTAAGCTTTAATTGAGTTTCAGTAGATGTATACCATTCAATAAACTTAAACGCAGCTGCTTTGTTCTCAGAAAATTTAGAAATACCTATACCTTCTGGTAAAGCAAATGTAGCTGTTTTAATATTCTTGTTACCGGGAACTAATGTTGGAGCAAGTTCTCCCACAACAGACGAATATTCAGGATTATTTATTCTACCTATAAAACGTGTAGGCCCCACCATGAAGCTTGCGGCATCAGATGTTATTTTACCATACACTTCAATATCTTTCATGTTCTGACTTGCAGGATCAATTAATTTATCTTCTTTCACTAATTTGTTAATTGTTACTAACGCATTCATAACATTTTCTTTATTAACTGTGAAATCGTCGTTGAAAAATGCACCATACTTAGAAAGTGTCATCCAAAGCAAACTAGTTGTAGCTGCTTCTGATGCTGACAGTGTTAATGACAAAGGATATTCAGCAATACCTTTTTCTTTAATAATTTTAGCCACTTCAATGAGCTCATCCCATGTAGCAGGCATTGAAGTTATTCCCGCTTCCTTAAAATGCTCTTTATTATAATATCCAAGTCTAAAATCATTAGCGTATGGCAATGCAATAACATTAGACCCATACTGAAATGATGAAACTGTAGGCATTTCTGCTTTTTCTTTATCTGTCATAGGAATTGGCTCAAACCACTCAGCTGCACCAAATTCACCAACCCATGACCAGTCAACCTCAATAACATCAGCAGGAGCAATACCGCCTACTGAAGCAATAGAAACTTTATTTTTTATGTCATCCCAACCAATTACATTCATTATTACTGTAATACCTGTTTCTGATGTAAAACTGTCGAGTAATTCCTTTGAAGGCTCACCCCAAGGTGGCAACATTACTGTAATCTCTGTTCCTTCCAAAGACTCATTACTTGATTCTTTTTTATCCCCACAAGCTACTAGTGATAATAGCATTATAACTAAACATAATAGAGTAATTAATCTTTTCATAAAATGACTCCTAAATAAATATTTATAGTTTATCAATTCTTAAACAATACTGATTTGAACATACAGTATAACACATAACAAAAAATTTGCAATGAATATAAATAAGGCTGTACCATTTTTTGTAAATGATAAAGCCCCATAAAATTATTATTTTAATTACAAAATATTAATCTTTCATTTCAACTGAGCTAGGATCTTTGAAATAGTCTTTAGTAATCTTAAACACTAAACCACTTAAAATAAGAACCCCAATTAAGTTAGGTATAGCCATTAAACCATTAAGTGTATCAGATATTCCCCATACCAAAGTAAGTTCCATAATAGACCCGATAACTATACAAGCTATAAATACTGCTTTATACAAATAAGCCATAATTTTATTGTTGCCAGTCAAGTAGCCTAAAGAACGCTCTCCATAATAAGACCAACCTACAAGAGTTGAGAAAGCAAAACATACTAAAGCGAATGTTAAAGCAATTCCACCAAACTTGCCTAAAGCCCCAGAGAAAGCAGCAGAAGTTAAAGCCGCACCATCAAGCTTACCATCAACATAGAGTCCAGATGTAAGAACAACAAGGGCTGTAAGTGAACAGATTATAATCGTATCAACAAAAACTTCAAATATACCCCAAAAACCTTGCTCAACTGGATTTTTAGTAGAACTAGCTGCATGAACTATAGGAGCAGAACCTAAACCTGCTTCATTAGAAAAGACGCCTCGAGCAAACCCAAAACGCATAGCTCTAGTTATAGCATAACCCATAATACCACCACCAACTGACTTAAAAGAAAATGCAGTGCTAAATATTTCAGCAAATGCATCGGGTATTTTTGTAAAATTAACAATCAAGACTATAATAGCAATAGTAACATATAAAATCGCCATAAATGGAACTAATAATTCAGTCAAACTGGCAATACGTTTAATCCCACCAACAATAACTAAGAAAACAAGTATGGCAAGAACCACTCCTGTTATCAAAGGAGCAACTCCAAAATTACTAGAAACAGCACTCGCTATAGAGTTTGCTTGTGTCATATTTCCTATTCCAAAACTAGCGAAAGTACAAAAGAAAGCAAAAGTAGACGCAAGCCAAGGTAATTTCGCACCCTTAGATATATAATACATAGGTCCACCATAGCGAACTCCACCTTCATTAGTTTCTCTAAACTTTACTGCCAAAACAACCTCTGCATATTTCGTCATCATACCAAAGAATGCAGATACCCACATCCAAAACACAGCCCCAGGCCCTCCAGCTACAATAGCAGTAGCAATACCTGCAATATTACCAGTACCAACAGTCGCAGCTAAAGCAGTAGCTACAGCCTGAAATGGAGAAACATTAACACCACTATCTTTCTTTTTTCCAAGAGCTCCCAGTGTCAATTTACACCAAAGAACTATTTTAGATACCTGAAGAAAATTAGTCCTTATACTAATATATATTCCAGTACCAACTAATAACGAAAGCATAACAGGACCCCAAACAAAGCTATTAATAATATTATTAATACTAGCTATCTTATCCATAATATAACTCCTTTAATTTTTTATAAGCACAGAATTTATCTAATCATAACTAGGCACAATATTATCACTTTAATATACCGAGTCATTTTTAAATAAAAATCACTGTGAACATTATAATTATAGGTAAGTATAAACAAAAAACAATAACTGTCAAGCGTCCTGTCTTTATCGAGACAATAATAATACAGTTTAAAACAAAAAAAACACATTTAAAAACAAAAAAGCCCCATACCTAAGTATGGAGCCTTATCTTTATAATCTGAATTATTTATTTTTTATTCATGTTATCAAATTCTTTAGATAATTTAACAACAACACCACCTAGAGCTAAAACTCCAAGTAAGTTAGGTATAACCATAAGCCCATTAAAACAATCAGCCATAGACCATACTAAATCAACTTTCATTGTAGCACCAAGTACTATTACTATTACTACGATAAGAGCATATAATTTTGTAGCTTTATTTCCAAATAAAAACTTAACATTAGCTTCGCCAAAGAAATACCAACCTACTATAGTTGAGAAAGCGAAGAATAACATACATATAGCAATAAATACTATTCCAAAATAGCCAAATGAATTTTCAAAAGCACTTTGAGAAAGACCTACACCTTTAAGTGCTTCAGGAATAAGACTTGCTGAAGAAAGATTATATATTTGATTATCTAATATTCCAGATGTAAGAATTACTAAAGCTGTAAGTGTAACTACAACGAATGTATCAAAAAATACTCCCATCATAGCAACTTGACCCTGTTCACATGGGTGATTTACTTTAGCTATAGCATGTGCATGCGGTGTAGAACCCATACCAGCTTCATTTGAGAATAATCCTCTTGAAACACCAAAACGTAAAGCTGCCTGAATTGAAATACCTAATCCACCGCCTACTACAGCTTGAGGGTTAAAAGCTGCTACAAATATTTGACTGAATGCAAGTGGAACGTTTTTGATATTCATTATTAAAATTATTAAAGCACCTAAAATATAGAATGCTGCCATAATAGGCACAACTTTTTCAGTGAATGAAGCTATTCTTCCAACTCCACCTATAAATATAAAAGCAGCAAGTACAGCACAAGCTATACCTACTATTAAAGGGCTTATGCCGAAAGCATTAGAAAATGCAGCACCTATAGAATTAGACTGAACCATATTTCCCATAAATCCTAAAGCAAATATGATAAATATTGCGAAAAGAATTGCTAAAAATTTACCTAAAGCACCTTTAAAAGCTGCTTGTATATAAAATACTGGACCACCTGTTACAACACCATTAGGATCAGTAAATTTATATTTTTGAGCTAGTACAGCTTCAGCAAAAATTGTTGCCATACCAAAAAATGCTGATACCCACATCCAAAAAATAGCACCAGGTCCACCAGCTATCAATGCAGTAGCAGCACCCGCAAGGTTACCAGTACCTACTTGAGCCGCTAATGCTGTAGCTAATGCTTGGAAAGAAGTCATACCTTCTGCACCAGCTTTTTCACCAGAAAAGCTAATAGAACCAAATGTTCTCTTAAAAGCTGCACCAAACTGACGAACTTGTACAAATTTAAGCCTAACTGTAAAATAAAGACCAGTTCCACATAATAATACAATTAATGCTGATCCCCAGAAAAATCCGTTAATAGCATCAACAATACCAGAAATAAATTCCATAAAATACACTCCTTGAATAAATAATCTAACTCTCGTAATCTATCATACTTTTATGATATAGTAAAGTATTTTTTCACTATAAATACTGTGTTTAATATTCTAGATTTTCTATTTAATATTCTATTTTTACTATTTAATATCCTTAACTTTTTTATTTAATGCCTTAATAATAGCATAAGTTTCTTTATCAATATTCCCATCTACTTTACTTGGTCTAAATCTAGATTGAAAAGCCGAAATAACTTGTTTCGATTCCTTGTCCCAAACAGCATTTGAGGGCATACTACTGTAGCCATACTCTATAAACTCTTCTTTTATTTCACTAATACTAGCACTAGCATAATCTTTATTTGTCATAAAAAGTGAATAGTCTTCATCATCATACCAAATACCTATGTCATATTCAGTGTATAACCGCTTCCATGGAAACTTAGGACCCGGGTCTTGCTTTCTTGTTGGGGCAACATCACTATGCCCTAGAATATTTTTTGGATGAATATCATATTTCTCTATTAAATACTGAAGTAAAAAAACTACTTTATCTATTTGTACATCATTATAGTCATAATAATAATCATAATCTATAACCTTTACATCATTCTTTTTTGGCTTTTTAGCATTTTTCTTATATGCCTCTTCATCATAACCCATGTGAACAATTTCTATACCAATAGAAGAATCATTTATAGAATATCTTCCATCATAATATGATTCTCCAGCATGCCAAGCTCTATACTTATCATCTACTAACTGATATATAGGTTCTCTTTTTTTTGTTGTTATTAAATAATGCGAAGATACTGCTTGTTCTGTAAGAAGCATTATAGACGTATCGTCATCCGCATGTGTATAGTGCAAAACAATATACCTTATACGTTCTCCTTGAGATACAGCATTATATTTTCGGCTATTAATTTTATACTTAGAATTAACTTTCTCTTGAACAGAACATGATAAGATCATTAAAAAAATAACCATATAACAAAATATTTTTTTTTGACTCATAATTATAAATCTCCCCCTAAAAACTTGAATTAAACGTATGTTGGAACACCATGAAACTTAAATCTTAAAAAAGTAAATGCTACATTTTCACATTCATTATAAGCAAAATAATAGGCTGAAGCTGTGTTTACTCTAGAATGCTCACTAAGTAGGTTTTCATAAAAGCATTTTATAAATGATAAATATAAAGAATCGGATAAAGTAGAAACTCCACCAATAACAGTTCTAACACCAGAGTCCATAATAGATTCTATAAGTTTATTGTTATCACTGTCCATATTGCATACACTTAAAAATACAGCTAAAGGCGGATTTCTAAGTTTATCAATTGACTGAAGCATAGAACTCTTGCCTATAAATATACCATCATTATTTCCATGTGTTATTATATGAACAATATCGTAGTTTTCAAATATATTTATAATTTCAAAATATGTAAACTCTCTAATATAAATATCTTTTTCAATATTGCCAATACTCTCAATCGTATTAACTTCAAGCTGAGCATTAGGTATATCGGGACTTGGTATAAATATAATAGCCATTTTACTTTTCTTTTTAATAGGCTTAATATTATAAACAATATTTTTAGCATAAGTATATGAAAATATTATTTTATTCGATATAAAGTTATTATCTAAAGCAAAAGCCTGCCAAGGTATGTCTAAAGTATTTTTATTTAATGAAAGATAAATAAGTCTTACAGAGTTTAATATATGACTTCTGAAATCAGACTCAGGTATAAACATATTCATCAAAGCATTTCCAATATCTAAATACTTATCTAAAAAAATATTTTCACTTCCAGCAATTGATATTAATCTTTTATACTCATCATGTATACTTTTATATGCCTCTAAATTAAAAGACTTGCTATACTCTCCAACATAAAGAGATGTGTATGTTTCTATATATTTATATTTAAATGTATTATTTGTTATATTAATATCAAAAAAAGATTGTGGCATTGGATTATTTAATATATCAAGTTTCAATATAATTTTATCATAAAAATCAGCATCAATTTTATACATACTAAAACATTTAGAGTAATCTTTTGAATTAAAATAACACCCACGCCTTTTATTAGGTTTCCCAAGTTTTACTACTACCAATTTTTCATTCTCAATAGCTTCAATAGTCTCTATATTTATTTTGTATTCGCCATATATTTTTTGAATATTATAATCATATAAAAATATTATTATATTATTATTTTTGTTCTCTTTTTTTATTCTTGAAAAATCACTCTGATTAATATGCATGTATTCTATTTTAGTTTCTAGAAAAGCCTCACTGTTTTGAGTTACAATGTAGAAAATATTGTTTTGTTTCATAATTGTTCTTATTCTACTTAATCTTTATATAATTGTCAATTTTATATGACTATAATATCAATATTAATAATTATAGTTTGTTTACTAATAGGCAATATAATATAAACATTTATAATAATAAATTAAAGGAGTTTGTATGGTTAAGAATATTTCAGTTTGTATTTTTGCATTCCTATTAATAGCATGTAATACACCACAAGAAAAAAAAGAGGTTACAAAAGAAGAGGCCCCAGTAGAAGTAGCAGATGTCACCGTAGTAGAAGCACTTAATTTACCTGAAAATGTAAGTATAAGAAATACTGATAGAGGTAAAGTATTAGTTATAGACCCAAGTATAATACATTTTTACAAAGAGAAAACTACAATGTATGAAGGATATGAGGATACTTTTTCACTAGCAAAAGAAGTTCTTGATATGAATCCAAGTGTTGATATTATACTTGAAGGACATGCTAGTAAACCTGGTAAAGCCTATCTTTATAATTATAATTTATCTGTAGACAGATCTAAAACATCTTTAAATTATCTTGAAAGTATGGGAGTAAACACGAACAGATTAACTGTAAAAGGATTAGGCGAAGGATTGACAGAATATAACACAGCAACTAAAAATAGACGTTTAGAGTTTATCATAATAGAAGATAAAAATGACTTAAATACTTATCAAAACTATATTAAAAATATAAAAACAAAGGAAGAGTCAAATTAATTCTAGTCCATACTTAAATAAATTATTATATTAAGTAGAGCATGATCTTTTTTATACGCATATTGTAATGTATAAAGTATTATGATACCATGTACTTAACTTAGAATTAATTTAAGGAGGAATATATGAGAAATACTTTTTTTATTTTAACTTTTGCATTTATACTAATGGCTTGTAGCACTCCACAAGTAAGAGAAGAACCACCAGTAGAAATAGCTGAAGTGGTGGAAGTTGTGGAAGTGGTGGAAGTTGTAGAGACTCCAGTAGAGGAACTTCTCTTACCTGATGGGGTATCAATAAGAGATACTGAAAGAGGTAAAGTATTAGTTATAAACACAACTGTAGTTCATTTCTATAATGGAAAGACTACAATGTATAAAGGATATGATAATATTTTTGCACTAGCAAAGCAAGTCCTTGATATGAACCCAAATGTCACTATGATACTTGAAGGACATGCTAGTAAACCAGGACAAGCATATCCTTATAATTATAATTTATCTGTAAATAGAGCTAAAGCTTCTTTAAATTATCTTAAAAAAATTGAGGTAAGCGGTGATAGATTAATCACAGAAGGTGTAGGCGAAAGATTACCAGAATATAACACAGCAACTAAAAATAGACGTTTAGAGTTTATCATAATAGAAGATAAAAATGACTTAAATACTTATCAAAACTATATTAAAAATGTAAATATAAAAGAAGAAATGAATTAATTAAAGTCTATACTTAAAATAAATTATTCATTCATAGAATATTTTTTGATAAAAAAACTAATATATTTTATGAATGGATAATACTATAAAATCAAGATGACTTAAATATTTATCAAGATTATGTTAAAAATGTCGAAATTAGAGTGTAGAGATAATTAAAGTCTATACTTAAAATTAAGTTAGCCATTTTTAGGAGATATTTTATGAAAAGTATTATTGCATTTTGTTTTATTATGATATTGTTTTCATCTTGTAAAAGCACGCCTAAGGCAACCGAAGAGCCTATTGTAGAAAAACCTGTTGTTTTATCTATGGGGCTTACTTTACCTGAAGGCGTATCAATAAGAGATACTGAAAGAGGTAAAATTTTAGTTGTTGATAACAAAGTAATATTTGCATTTGCTAAGTCTAATCTTCCTAAAAATGCTCCAAATGTTTTAGGGGATACTGTAAAAACTATTTTAAATGAAAATCCTAATGTCAAAATAGTTTTAGAAGCACATACAAGTAATAAAGGAATAGCGTATCCTTATAATTATCAATTATCTGTAAAGAGAGCATCTGTTGGCAAAAAACATTTAAGCTCTATTGGAATTGCTGATGAAAGAATTATAAGTAAATCTTTTGGAGAGAGTTTACCTGAGTACCCTAAACAGCAAGATCTTAGACGTTATGAATTTGTCATAATCGAAAATGATGCTGACTTAGAAAAATATAATAACTTTTTCAAAACAGTAAATCCAAAATCTGAAATGACTTATGACGCCTATAATAAAAAACAACTCGCAAATAAGAATGCATCAACTACAGAAAGCACTCAAACAAATGAAGTTATACCTGAAGATAAAAAACAACCCGCAAATAAGAATGCATCAACTACAGAAAGCACTCAAACAAATGAGGTTGTTCCAAAAAAATAGGATATAAAAAGGAAATGCTAAATAATTATGAGATACAATTTTTTTACTATAATAAGTTTTTTTGCTATTTATCTATCTCTAGCTAATTCTGTACTTTTTTCAGAACCTACAGATGATGTTTTAAGAGACAGTAATGAAGAGTCTAAAACTGTAACTGAGACACCTATAAACGAAGATATTCTAAACACATTAAAATATGGAACATCAAGTCAAAAAACATCTATAATTTCTAGCATAGCCAAAAGTAAAAATCATTCGGAAATGGACACTCTTATAAAACATTACCCTAATGAGCTTAATCCTGCTGTAAAAATTAGTATTATAAAACTTTTTTCTAGATACAACTATGAAAGTGCTAAAAGTATAGTATCACTTGCCCTAGATGATGAAGACGAAAGCGTTCTTAAAGAAGCCTATAATTTGTCTGCGATATATCCTGATGCAATATTTGAAAAAAAACTCTCAGAGTCTCTCGAAAAAGAAACAGGTTCTACACAAGAGCTTATTATAAACACATTAGGTACTATGAAGTCGACTCTATCAAGCGATTATTTAGTTGAAATATATGAAAAAGAAGATACATCAGGAAACGCTAAAGTTCAAATACTTAGATATTTTAGTGAAAATGGCGACATTAAAGGCGAGGAAATATCAAAAAAAGCAGCTTTAGGTAAAAATAATGCACCATTTGAACGATATATGGGAGTTATAGCTTTGGGCAAATACCCAAGTGAAGAAAATTATAAAGCATTAGAAAGTATATTAAAAGAAGATATACCTGAACTTTCAGCACGTGTTATTTATGTTTTACCAGCATTTAAAGACTATTCTGACGTAAAAGCAGATATAATAAAAGCTGCAAAAAATGATAATGAAACTGTAAGACTTTATGCTATAAAAGCTCTTAAAGATTATAAAACAGATTCTGATGTAGAGGACTTACTGCTTTACAGACTTAAAAGTGATAATTTAGAATCTATAACCCTCGCAATACTAGAAATAAATACTGATTCTCTAAGTAAAAAAATGGAGCCATCCATCATTGAATTAGCAGAATCTTCAAATAATGCTAAGCTTAAAAATAAGGCAAGAGCCGTTCTTGATAAACATTCAGTAACATATAAAAAGTAGTTATTAAAACATATACCCTCCATATATATATTTGACAAAAGCAATATATTAATGTAGTCTGATTTAAGCACTATGAAAACATTTATTTTATTGCTATCAATATTAATTATAAACTCGAATATCCTGTTTCCGCAAGTATTCACACCGTTTAGAAAACTTAATGTTATAAAAACAGAAAAGTTCGATATAATATTTCCAGAAGAGTCAAGACGAACAGCCGAATACATTTACAGCTTCATTGATGACATGTATGAGAAAAACTCAAAAAAATTAAACTCAAAGGTTTATGGAAGAATAACTCTCACTATAACACCTGATATAAATATATTTAATTCTATAGCATACCCAGCTCCATATCCTGCCATAATTATATACGACACGCCAATGGGCAATGAGCTTACCACTTATGAGCAAAATATGTATGGAGTTCTGTTACATGAAATCATGCATTTAATTTCACTTTCATCAGAAAATGGAGGATTTCAAACTCGTATTTTTGGAACATGGCTTTCACTTGTATTCCTAAATGCAACCTACCCTATGATGGAAGGTGTTGCTGTCAGTTTTGAAAGTTTGAACGGCTTTGGACGTGCTAATGACCCGTTTGTTAAAGAAAGAATCAGGCAAGACATAAGAGAGGATAATTTTAAGAACCCTTATCAAGCAACATTTTGGGGCAAATATCCTTATGGAAACACAAAATATGAATATGGTGGGCTTTTCTCTAAATACTTAATAGACAGATATGGAATGGAAAAGTATGCTGAATTCTGGAATCAAATTCAATCAAAACTATATATATCATTATATTCATACAAGTCGGGGTTATACAATTTTTTTTATGATGTATATGAAATAGATTTTTTAGATGCTTGGAATGACTTTAAACAAAGCATGACTATAGTTAATATTGAAAATAATAACACAAATAAATTATCAAAAAAAGAAACTCTAATAACCTCGACCGCAAGCTTTGAATCTAAATTATATTATGTAGATTCATCTGAAGCAAAACTTAAAGTATATAACACAAGTGATGACAATAAAAAAATAAAAACTGTGATGACAATTCCTCAAAGCACAGAAATGATAGATATTTCAGACGATGGTGAGACTATTCTTTTAAGTTCATACATAACAAGAAATGGATTTACAAAATATATTATAAGAGAGTATAACCTTAAAAATAAAAAATACACTAAACTTAAAATTGAAGACGCACATTCTGCGAGATATTTTAGAAATGGTGTTATTGCTATATCTAAAAACTTGTATAATTCTACACTCATATATATAAATGAAAATGGAGAAAAAGAAATACTTTTGCCTCCAAACGAAAAATATTCATACCAATTGCCCGCAAAAATAGATAATAACAGAATAGCTTTAATCGTCGTAGAAAAAGGTATTAAAAGCATACGTATACTTGATTATGAAAAAAATACATTAAGCAAAGTAGGAAGCACTTTAAGTAATAATGATGCTATATGGAAATATGTAAAAAACCTAAACTATTCTAAAGGCAAAATTCTTTTTTCATTTAATGATGATGACAGATTCTATAAATTAGGTGTTTTAGATATAAACTCTAACAAATTAATGCTTTATCAAACAGACTATTCAGGTGGAGTATTTAATGCCGTAGAGGTTAAAGAGGATATATATTATAAGGCAAGATTTTCAGAATATGAAGCTATTATGAAATATCCTAAAAACGATAAGTTTATAAGCTCTGAAATGATTATAACAGACATAATATTAGCAAACGGCATAGAAAACGAAGAGCTTACTTTTGTGCCAAATGACAATATTAAAACTGAAACTTATCATAGTATAAACTATATAAAACCATGGGTGGCATGGGCTCCTCTTCCACTCACAAACTCAACATACGCATATTTTTTCAATGGCATCGGTTTATATACATACATACAAACTCCAACTGCAGAAAACACAGCTATAATATCACTAGGATACGACATTCCATCAACATTCATGCAAGGAAGTGTCGACTATACAACTTTAAGTTTAGCATATCCTCTAAGAATTACACTTGATAATAAAGTAATATATTCATCTTTTAAGTATTGGCAAACATCAGCATTTGTTGGCATGACATTTTATGAAGACATATTTGATGACAATAACAGAATAAGCATCAGTCCCGCTTTTATGGGTGTATTATTTTCAGAAGCAAGATACTTAAATGACCCCACTAGTGCATTTTATTGGAAATATAACAGCTGGGCAGCAAACACAGCTTTAACTCTCGATTACACTTACTATGTACGAGGGCTAAAATATTTAAGTGTTGACAGAATAAGTTTATCAATAAGACCCATGTACTCTATAGGGCGAGAAATTTTTAGAATTGATTCAACATTAAAACTTCAAAGTCAATTATTACCATTAAGGCTTTCTTTTTATGGTGCTTATTCTCCTAATGCCAAAGTAGGCTTTGATGGAACTTCAAGCATATTTGGAGGACTTGTTCTTGCCAAAGGTCAAGATGAATTCCATGATTATGTTAATAAAACAAAGCCACTTGCCAATTGGTTTGTCGGTGGAGAACTTGAGATTATTTCAGGGTTCAGTATAGAAAAAAATCTTGGTGGATTATTCTATTTTAATGAATTAATACTTTCAGCTTCATACAAAGGCTCATATTATTATGACGAATACCTACACTCCTTAGCCGTAAAAGTTGGTACTAAATTCTCAATACTTACAGACGTTATAGGAGGAGAGCCATTTATAACACTAGCCTTAAAATTACCAAACTCAAAAGAAACAGCTGATAATTATTTTTCTAAAATAGGTAATAATTTATATTTTGGATTTGGACTAGGTGTAAGTTGGTAATATTCAAAATAAATTGACAAAATAAACTAAACACAGTATACTAATAATAGTATAGAATTTGGGAGTATAATTTTGAATACAAAGATATCTATAAATAATGTTACAAAAAGGTACGGTGACATCACAATAATTCCCAATTTGAGTTTAGAGGTGAAAGAGGGCGAGTTTTTCACATTACTGGGGCCTTCAGGTTGTGGAAAGACTACTCTTCTTAGAATGATTTCAGGATTTAACAGCATTGAAGCTGGAGAAATATCCTTTAATGACAAGTGTATTAATGATATTCCTGCACATAAGCGTAATATTGGCATGGTGTTTCAAAACTATGCAATTTTCCCGCACCTTACTGTCAGAAAAAATGTTGAATATGGTCTTAGACAACGAAAAATATCTAAAAGTGAAATAGACAGAAGAGTTGATGAGATTATGGAAGCTATGCATATTAAAGAGTATGCGGATCGCCTTCCTCAAAATCTTTCTGGTGGGCAACAGCAAAGAATAGCATTGGCTAGAGCAATTGTTATTAAACCTGCAATACTCCTTATGGATGAGCCTTTGTCAAACCTTGATGCTAAGTTGCGTGTCGAAATGAGAAACTTTATAAAGCAGATTCAAAAAAAATTCGAGATAACAACAATATATGTAACTCATGATCAAGAAGAAGCATTAGCAATATCAGACCGTATTGGGGTAATGAATCTAGGCATTCTTCAACATGTAAGTTATCCACAGGAAATATATCTTCGTCCAAAAAACACTTTTGTATCAACTTTTATTGGACATTCTAATCTATTTCTTGCTTCTCTCAAAAAAAATGAAATACATTTTGATGGAGGATTTGTTTTCAAAGCACCTACTCTTAAGACAAATGAAGACCAAAATATTATCGTGGGTGTTCGCCCTGAAAATTTTGTAATTAGCGACAAAGGTATAGCCATAAAAATTGAGAGTGTAACATTTTTAGGGCATATGGTACAATATGAGTTTACAAGCGTAAACAACATAACAGAGCTATCTCAAACAACTTGTTTTTTCTCAGAAGAAACAAGTGAAGACAAGACTTTGTATAAAATCGGAGATACTTTATATATTATCCCTAAGGAAAATAAAATAAATGTATATGATATTAATAAATTGCTCATTTCTTAGGAGATAATATGTTTAATAAAAAAAAATGGGACTTTTGGAGATGGGTTACTTTAGGAGTATCATTTGTTTTTATAATATTTCTCATCTACCCTATTGCATCACTTTTTCTTAGCTCATTTCGAAACACAGAAACTGGAGGGTTCACCCTATCGCATTTCGCACGATTTTTCTCAAATAAATACTACTACCAAACTTTAATTAATAGCCTTGTTATCTCTATTTCAGCAACAATTTGCTCGATATTAATAGGAGTGCCACTAGCTTATGTTATGACATCCTATCACATTAAAGGTAAATCATTAATTGAGATAATTGTTATTTTATCCATGCTTTCTCCACCATTTATTGGAGCATACTCATGGATATTACTACTTGGACGAAGTGGTATTGTAACGAAATTTTTTCTAAGCACATTAGGAATAGATATAGGCTCAATTTACGGATTTAAAGGTATTTTACTTGTCTTCTCCCTAAAGCTATTTCCTTTTATTTATTTATATGTTTCAGGGGCATTAAAAAAACTTGATTCTTCTCTTCTTGAAGCAGGAGAAAGCCTCGGTTGTGCTCCTTTTAAGAGAATAACAACGCTACTCATCCCGCTCATTACACCAACAATTCTAGCCTCATCACTACTAGTTTTTATGAATTCCATGGCTGATTTTGGAACTCCTATGCTTATTGGTGAAGGATATCGTGTTATGCCTGTCGTTATTTATGGGGAGTTTGTTGGAGAAGTTGGAGGAGAGGCTAACTTTGCGGCAGCACTTGCTTCTATGATGACTTTACTTACAACAAGCCTTTTTGCGATTCAACGCTATGTTGTTGAAAAAAAATCATTTGTTATGAGCTCACTTCTACCTATTAGACCAACCAAACTAAAAGGATGGAAAAATCCACTAACACATATATTAATTTATACACTTATGTTTTTTGCGATACTTCCACAAATTGTGGTTATATTTACATCTTTCCTTAAAACAAAAGGCTCTAGTTTTGTTCAAGGATTCTCACTTCAAAGCTATGAAACGGTTTTCCGTAACACGAGTTCAGCGATTATAAACACTTTTCTTTATAGTTTTATAGCTATAATTTTTATTGTTATTTTGGGAATTTTTATAGCATATATTTCAATACGCCGTAAAAGTCATATAACAAGAGCACTTGATGCTCTATCTATGGTGCCATATATTATCCCTGGCTCTGTTTTAGGAATTACACTCCTTCTAGCCTTCAATAAACCACCTCTGATTTTAAGTGGAACAATTTATATACTAATTATAGCTTATGTAATCAGACGACTACCCTACACTCTCCGTTCTAGTGCGGGCATTCTTCATCAATTAAGCCCTAGTGTTGAGGAAGCGGCTATTAGCTTAGGCTCATCACCAATAAAAAGTTTTTTTAAGGTAACGCTTATTATGATGCTTCCGGGCATTCTTTCAGGTGCTATTCTTAGTTGGATTACCGTAATTAATGAATTAAGCTCATCTGTAATTTTGTACACTGGCTGGACAAGAACTATGTCGGTTGCAATTTATACAGAGGTTATAAGAGCAAGCTATGGAACAGCGGCGGCATTATCGACAATTCTTACACTCAGCACAGCTATACTTTTAACATTGTTCTTTAAGCTTTCTAAACAAAAAATATCTATTATTTAATAAATCAAAAATATTTGGGAGTAAAAAATGAAAAAGTTTGTAATGGCATTGATGATTGTGTTTCTAGTTTCTTGTGGCGGTGGATCTTCTAAGGGGAATAAAGTTATAGTATATTCACCTCATCCACTAGAGTTCATTGAACCAATTCGTACAGCATTTACTGAAGACACAGGTATTGAAGTAGAAGTTATTGCGGCTGGAACAGGGGAACTTCTAAAAAGAGTTGAAGCTGAGTCTAACCGTCCTTTAGGCGATATTCTATGGGGTGGAACAATTTCTACTGTATCACGTAATGTAAACTTATTTGAAAATCATAAGTCTACTAATGAAGCGGCAATTCTTGATGCTTTCAAGAATGTAGAGGGAAATCAAACACGTTTTACTACAGTTCCTAGCGTTATCATGGTTAACACTAACCTAACTGCTGGAATCGAAATAAAAGGTTATGAGGATTTATTAAACCCTGCTTTAAAAGGTAAAATTGCTTTCGCTGACCCTAGTCTTTCATCTTCATCATTTGAGCATCTTGTGAACATGCTTTATGCTATGGGCGATGGCGACCCTGAAAAAGGATGGGATTATGTTGCTCTACTTATGGATAACCTTGAAGGCAAAATTCTTGGTGGATCTTCTGCAGTTTACAAAGGTGTTGCTGATGGAGAATATGCTGTTGGATTAACATTTGAGGAAGGTGCTCTTAACTATGTTGGAAACGACTCACCTGTACAAGTAGTTTATATGGAAGAAGGTGTTATTTCTAAAGCAGATGGCATATATATTATTAAAGGTGGACCTAATCCTGATAATGCTAAGGCATTTGTAGATTATACTACTTCTCCAAAAGTTCAAGGAATGGTTGAAGACCTTAACCGTAGAACTATTCGCTCTGACATAAAATCAAAAGGAAAAATTAAATCTTTTTCTGATATTAATATGATTTTTGATGACCCTGCAGTTGTTGCTGAGCAAAAACAAGCTTGGTTAGATAAATTTAAAGAAGTATATGTTAATTATTCTAAATAATAATAAATAATTTAAACTTTTATAATTGGGCTTAAAATCATTAAATTAGTTTTGAGCCTAATTTATTTTTATGGTATAATTTGTTTTTTCTAAAACATGTCCAATAACAGTTGAATCTTTAAGTCCTTCTCTCCAAAGAGAAGCTAAAACATTTTCCACATCATGACTTTTCACACATATCATCATTCCGCCAGAGGTTTGTGCATCACACACAATCATTTTTAAGTTGTAGTCAAGTGCATCTGAATAGAACGCATTCTCGCCAACATAACGCATATTTGTGAAAGATGAGTTTGGAATAGAGCCCATAGAAATAGCTTTATATGCATTTTCAAATAAAGGTAAGCTTTTAGAGTCAATTTCAATTGTAACATCACTTGCGAATGCCATTTTATGCGCATGCCCTATGAGTCCAAAACCTGTTATATCAGTTGCTGACTTAACTTTATATTCATTCATAACCTTAGCCGCTTTATCATTTAGCGTTTTCATTGAAATAAATATATCTTCCATTTCACTGCGTTTCATAAAACCTTCTCTTAATGATGCGAGAAGACAAGCCGTGCCTAATGGTTTTGTAAGAATTAAAGTGTCGCCAGCTTTCGCTGCTGAATTAGTTGTAATGTCATCAGGATGAGCAAAGCCTATAACTGAAAGTCCATACTTCGCAGTTTTATCGGTAATGGTATGCCCACCAACGATAATGGTTTCAGCTTCACTTGCCTTGTCTTGACCACCTCTAAGCATTTCTGTGAGCATTTCAAGATTATCATCTTTAGGAAAAAGAGTAATATTTAATGCTAGTTTAGGTTTAGCTCCCATTGCGTAAATATCACTTATAGAATTACAAGCAGCAATTTGCCCAAATTCATAAGGATCTTCCACTATAGGAGGAAAATAATCGACTGTAAAAACTATTGATAAATCATCAGATATTTTATAAACACCAGCATCATCACCTATATCAACATCGCTCATCAAATTTGAGTCTGTTTTCTGTTTTAATAGAGGAGCTAATGCGAGCTCTAATAAATCTGGAGGAATTTTAGAAGAACAACCGCCTTCAACCCCAGATAATAAGTTAAATTTGTCTGACATTATCTAAATTTATAAAACTAATTAGCAATTATACTAATAGCTTTTTTACCAAATTTATTTACATGAAACTTAACTGAACCATCAATTAGTGCAAATATAGTGTGATCACGTCCAACACCAGCATTTTGTCCCGGGTGAAACTTTGTACCACGCTGACGCACGATAATACTTCCTGCTCTAACTTGCTGTCCACCAAACATTTTAACGCCTAATCTTTTAGCATTACTATCACGTCCATTTCTTGAACTACCACCACCTTTCTTCTGTGACATCTTAAAACTCCTCTATATATTTTATAAAATTCGGATACTCGATACTTAATTCTTTTATAGCAATTAAATATCCTTTAGTCACGCTTTTATAAAACTGTATATTATCTATACTTAATTTATTTATTTTATCAATATTAAACTCAATCAGCAAACTGCCATGTCTACGCTTATAACTTAAGCATTCACGACCCAATGTTTTTATAACTGCCTTATACATACCTTGAGAAAGCGAGCTAAGAGCTATGCATGTTTCATAACCTTTACCAATTTCCTTTACGCCTGCATGACCTTCTATGCTCATTTTAGCTAACGCATTATCACTATTATAATAAACATTAACCGTAGAAAACATTTAAGAAACTGTTATATCTTCAATTGTTATTGTATGATACTTATGTCTATGACCTGTGCGTCTTCTATAGTCTTTTCTTTTTTTATGCTTACCTATAATTACTTTGTCACCCTTCAAAGACGCTCCAACTTTACAAGTAACTTTAGCATTTTCAAGATAAGGAGTACCAATCAAAATAGTCTCATCATCTTTTTGTACTAAAAGTGTTTTAATTTCAGGTGATTCTGGCTCTCCGTCACCTAAATATTCAATTAAAATTTCATTGCCCTTTTCTATTTTATATTGTTTACCTTTAACTTCTACTATAGCGTACATTATTTTCTCCAGTTAATATATTCATTCTATAATCTGAATAATCATTATACTATATATTACTATTTTGTCAATATTTTTTTTTAGCATCCATATTTATAAAGTTTTATCAATTTCCTCATTATTATCAATTTTTACTTCCTCTTCATTATTATCTTTAATATCTCCCTCAAAACTAACAGTGATAACCAAAGTATCATTTTCCTTTTCAAGCTCCTCAACTTCAGCTTTTGAGGCATAAAGTATTTTTGAATCAACACTAAATTCACGCTCTGACTCAGAAAGTATTCGCACATGAACATTCGATTTCATTTTCCAATCATGTTCAGTTATGTCTTCGTCTTCAATTTTATTTACTATTTCCTCTGTTTTTATTCCCTTAA
>CAMRCO010000023.1 GCA_947040945.1 uncultured Spirochaetia bacterium | reverse complement strand
AAAATTTGAACCACTCAAATAGAATTTATACTATCTTATTTTGTCCATTCCATTTTTAAATCTTCTAAGACCTTCAGCCAAATTATCTTTACTTGTAGCAAAACATATACGCATATGATCTTTAGCTCCAGGTCCAAAAAATTTGACAGAACCTGCTATTATTGCCAGCTTTTCTTCTTTCAGCAAATATTCTTGCAACTCTTCAGCCGTTTTATTGTAAGCAGATATATTTGGAAAAAGTAAATATGTACTTTCTGGCTTTATACACGTAATATCTTTCATTTCAGATTTCATAAAATCTAGAGCATAGTCTCTTTGAGATGTAAGATGATTTAGAAAGTCTTTGAGCCAATACCTACATTCCCTTAATGCTGTTTCCCCAGCTATCTGAGATATACTTGTTATTCCACCAGCAGTGCTCAAACAATCTGACATTTTTAATATTTTTTCATATATTTCTTTAGTAGGGCATGCTATATAGCCTATTCTAAGACCTGCCAGTCCATATGTTTTTGAAAAACCATGTGTAGTGATTGTACGTTTTGCTATCTCTTCATTAATAGACCCTATACTTATAAACTCACTTTCAGGATATATAATATCAGACCAAATCTCATCATTCATAACTATAAGGTCATGCTTTACAACTATATCAGCTATAGCTGTAAGTTCTTCTCTGGTATAAACCCGTCCAACTGGATTATGAGGTGCACATAAGCATAGCATTTTTGTTTTTTTTGTTATAAGTTTTTCAAGCCCAGCAATATCAAGTTTGCCAGTATTTGCGTCTATAGACCATAAAACTTGTTTACCTTTAACTCTGTCTACTGAAAGACCAAATAAATAATCTACAGGGTCTAGTATTATAGCTTCATCTCCTTCAGACAAAAAGGCTTCTGCAATAATATACATACCTCTTGCAACACTGTCTATAGGAAGTATGTTATCTGGCGAAATCGAAAGTTTTTTTATCTCATGAAGATATTCAGATATCGCTTCTTTAAAAGAAGGCAGTCCCTCTTTTGGTGTATAACAAAAATATCCATCTTTTATATATTTAATAACAGCTTCTTGTATTTCCTTAGCACATGGAAAATCAGAATCAGCTGCTGTAAGAGGTATTACTCCATCAGCGACCTCCGCCCAACGATAATTATATGCTCTATTTTTAAGTACTTCAAAATTGATTTCAGTATTATCAAAATTAACTTTCATTATCAATCTCCTTTTTTACGAAATATTTCCAATATTAAACCACCAACTAAAAAAATAGCTAATGCGATTCCACCTATAATAACTAACCAGTCTAAAAAAATCATAATTTAACTCCTTTATCTATGTTTTTATTGCCTGCTATCATTGTAGTAATTATCATAGCAAGAGATGAACAAACGAGTGAAAATACAATATGATGAACACCATAAGGCTGTTTTAGTACCCACCAACCTGTAGAGGTTATAAGTGCGACGATAATAGTAACTTTAGCTGAAGTAGCATTTGCTCTTTTAGAGAAAAAAGCACCTATTATAATCGGAAGAATAGCACTTATGTAAGGAGCACTTATATCTTGCATAATACCAACAATGGACGTTCCAAAATTAGCCATAACAATACCCACCACACCTACAAAAACAACACTTATTCTTGATACTACCATAAGTTTTTTATCTTCCATGTTAGGTCTAAATCTTTTAACTACATTATTGGAAACATTAACACTTGTAATAAGTAGCATAGATCCTGATGTTGATACTACCGCTGCAAGTAAACCTGAAAGTAAAATACCACCTATAAATGGAGTAGTAAGCCTAGATATCATTTCTGGAAATACTGAATCAGGATTTTTAAGATTTGGAAATAGTGTAGCACCTACCAAACCAATAATCATAGTGGCAATAAAATATGGAAAATAGACTAAAAGAGCGGATGTTATAGTTGCTTTTTTAGCTTCTTTTGAATTTTTAGCCCCTGCTATTCTAAGAAAATTTTCTTGACTTACAAAATTAGTCGGCATTATATACATTAATAATCCAAGTATTGGTATAATACCCATACCAAGCATATCAAATTTAGAAGGATCAAGCTCAGTTGCAATTACAGCAAATCCTCCCGTTTTAAATATCCCAAGTATTGGCATGATAACCATAACCGCTATAATCATTATAATCATATTTATTGAATCTGTAAATGTTGCTGCAAAAAGACCACCTAAAACTGTATATACTATAGTTACTGTCCCCATAATTATACAGGCATAAAGTAATGGAACATCTATAAATGACTGAGTAATTGTTCCTAATGCTCTAATTTGTGCCGCCACATACGAAAACAAAGTAAATAAATTTAATACCGTTATCCAATCGCTTACAGTTTTACCATATCGCTTATTCATAATATCAGGAACTGTTATTAAACCTGTTTCTCTTAACTTTGATGCTAAAAATATACCACAAAACAAAAGACCTAGAACAGCCCCTATTCCAAGCCATAAACCTGAAACTCCATGAACATAAACAAGACTAGCTGTTCCCATCGTAGCCCCTGCTCCAATAGCACTTGCTGAAATGGAATGTACATTTCTCCAAAAAGGAATTCCCCTTCCTGCAACTGTATAATCTTCAAAGTTTTTAACTTTTTTATATGAAAGGTAACCTATAAATAATAGCCCTACCATATAGATTACAGCAATAATTACCTTCTCCATAGTCTATCTCCTTAAAAAAATATTTTATTTAACTGCGATCACCTCAACTTCACAAAGCACATTTTTAGGTAGAGTTTTTACCGCTACACAAGACCTAGCAGGCTTACTAATAAAGTACTTTTCATATTCTTCGTTAAATTTTGCAAAATCAGCCATATCAGCTAGAAAACATGTTGTTTTTAATACTTTACTAAACGATGTTCCTGATGCCTCCAGAACATGCCCGACATTTTGAAAAACTCGGCAAGCCTGTATGGTAATATCATTGTCTTCAATCTCGTTAGTTTCTGGATTAATAGGAATTTGTCCAGATGTAAAAATAAACCCATTACATTCCATTGCTTGTGAATAGGACCCGATTGCTTTCGGTGCCTTTTCAGTACTGATAACATTCATTGTTTTATCCTCCATTTTTTATATTGCTACTAAAAAAAATATACACTAAAATATTCTTTTGTCAAGAGTTTTTTTTACATTAGCATTATTTTTTTTTCTTTAATAAACTTTTTTACATTTTTTAAATTTATCTATTTACAACAACTAAAAAAAGATATATTCTTTAATATCAGTAGAAAATAAAATATATAAACTAGAATAAAGGAGTCCTTTTTTATGGAAAAAATAAGTGTTGTCTTAACAAAAATTGATAAAGTAATTTTAGAATCTTATAGAGTAATGTTACCAAGTCTTGCAAACTATTTAGGTGATGCATATGAAATAGTTTTACATAATCTTGAAGATTTAAGTAATTCTGTTATTCAAATTTGTGGAGGAAATCATACTCACCGTTCAATAGGTGCTCCAATTACTGATTTAGGATTATCTATGCTTGAGAAAATTAGCAATCAAGAAGATAAAAGTACAGGCATTTCCTACTTCACAACAATAAAAAATAATGAGCCACTAAAAAGTAGTACTATACCCATAATGGGCGAAAACGAAAAAGTTATTGGTTTAATTTGCATAAATTTTTACCTAAATACTCCATGGAACACTATAATTGATTCATATACAGATTTTAATTGTCAAATTCAAGAACATACTTATTCAGAAACATTTACAGATAGTATTGATGACTTACTAAAAAAATTAGTAAGTGATACTAAACAATCGATATTTAATAATAATGATATACCAGCAAATTGCAAAAATAAAGAAGTAATACGAATACTTTCTGAAAAAGGTATTTTTAATTTTAAAGATGCTGTCGTCTATGTTGCCAAGCATCTAAACATAAGCAAAAATACAGTATATATGCATATGAGAAATATAGGTGACATTTAATTATTTTTTATTTAAGCTTCTCTATAATTACTATCAACAGTAACTACAGATTTGAAAACATGGTATTTTGTGTTGTATCTGTTGGATTTGTTGGATTCCATCCACTTCCAGTGTACAGAGTAACGCAAAGCGGTTTGTTGCTAAATGCCGTACTCATTATAATATACACAAAATGTTGATTTAAGTAACCTTTAATATATAATATACTCAAAATCTCATATTTTAAGGATAGCATTATGAACAAAGATGAACTTATCATATTAAAAGAAGAGTACGAGCTCACACTCAAAAACAATATACTGCCATTTTGGATTAACAATAGCCTCGACAAAAAAAATGGTGGCTACTACACAGGACTTGATAGAAAAGGCGAGATAATTGAAACAGACAAATCAATTTGGTTTCAAGGAAGATTCTCATGGATTCTATCTAAATACTACACAATGTTCGAACAAAACCCTTCATACTTAAGTCATGCTAAACTTGGAATCGACTTTTTAGAGAAACATGGATTTGACAATGATGGACACATGTTTTTTAGAGTTCAAGATGATGGTGCACCATTAATTAAACGCATAAGGTATTTCTTTTCAGAAACATTTTTTATTATAGCCCTCGCCTCTTATGCAAAAGCGACAGGGGACACAGCATACGTAAAAAGGTTTAAAGAAATGCTCGCCCTAGTTAGGCAGTATCAAAAAGACGGCTCACTCACTCCAAAGTTTAATCAGAACACAAGAAGTTCAAAAGGCTTTGCTCTCCCAATGATTATGATGTCAGTTTTGCAAGAATGCAGAGAGGCTGACCCTGAAAATGAAGGCGAATATAATACAGAAATAGATAAGTGCCTAGATGAAATGAAGTTATTTTTATATGAAGATAAAAAGGCAGTGCTTGAACAAATAAGTCATGACGGAAAGTTTGAAGACCACTTTGAAGGAAGACAACTTAATCCAGGACATGCAATTGAAGGCGCTTGGTTTGTTATGCATGAAGGAATAAAAAGGAATGACGAAAGCATAAAAAGTCTTGGCATAAAAATGTTTGATTGGATGTGGGAATGGGGCTGGGACAAAGAACATGGTGGTATTATATATTTTCAAGATGTGCTTGGAAAACCTAAAACGGACTATTGGCATGACATGAAATTTTGGTGGCCTCAAAATGAAGCCGCTATTGGAAGCCTATACGCCTACGCTATAACAAAAGACGAGAAATATTTCGAGAAACATAAAATGGTTATGGAATGGAGCAAGAAGTTTATGGATGACACTCATGGTGAATGGTATGGATATTTACACAGAGACGGTAGAGTTTCTACTGACTTGAAGGGAAATATGTATAAAGGACCATTTCACATACCTAGAATGTATATGAGATGTGCTGAAATAATTGACTTCATAATTAAAAATTAACTCACTTAATAATAGATAAATTTTAATATTCTCACAATTAGGAGGTAATGTATGAAAAAAATTAAGGTAATATATGCGACAAGGACAGGGCATTCTAAAAAAATAGCTTTAGCAATAGCAAAAAAATTAGAAGTAAAAGCTTATAACATAAATGAAAATCCAAGCCTAAAAGACACTGACACTCTTTTTATAGTTGCTGGAATATATGGTCGTAGAAACCTTATTAAACTCGGCACATTTTTAGAGAAAAATATTAATGATGGCGATATAAAAAATGCTGCCCTTATTACATCATGTGCGAGTAAAATGCATAGGCAAAAAGAAGTTAGAAAAATACTTGAAAGCAAAGGCATAAATATTTTAGATGAGTTTATATGCCAAGGTAATTTTTTACTTTTCGGACTAGGTCATCCAAACAAAAATGATATTGACTCCGCAAGCAATTTCGCATTAAAATATAAAGAATAACTTTAATTCCATTTACTATTAAAAGCATATCTATATGTTAAGCTTACATTAAAATTATCATGAAATGTAGAATTAGCATTGACTTCACTTATTGAAAATGATGTGGCATTTACTCCTACCATTGGGCTTAGAACATTAACATCATAACCAACTCTTACACCAGCATAATGAGAATCAACTATTCTAAACTCACCGCCTATCGCAAAAGCAATGTCAACAGTAAAACCTCTAGCATTTTTTATTTCTGTTATATCCTCTGAGTTTGCTGTTTCTCTTTTTATAGTAATATAATTATCAGAAACCTGAATACCAAGTTTAGTTCCAAATGAGGCATAAAAAAGAAATCTTTCTAGCTCAAATTGACCACGTATCATTATAGGTATTCTAAACTCAGATCTTGTAAAAATATATTCAGGTGAATCTATTCTTTTAACTTCCGCACCATAACTAGAAGTACCAAAACCTAGACCAGTTTCAAATGCCAAAAATGGTAAAAACTCAATCATTACATCAACTTGAATTGCGGGCATAAATGAAATAGAGGATGTATTAAGTTTAGTATCACTATCTTTAGCATCGTTTTCTATAATTTTAGCATACTTTCCACGAAAAACTCCAAAACCAGCTCCAAGGAAAGAACTTCCAACTGATACCTCAAAAGAGTAAAGATTAAACGAAATAAATAAAAATGACAAAATTACAGTTGTAAAAAATTTCTTCATCTAAAAAACACTTCCTTAAAAAAACAATTAATTTATTCATAACATACTTAATATATAAAATTCGGATAAAACTACTTAAATTAAAATTTTTATTCTATTATTTTTTTTATTTGACTATTTAAAATAGAAAAAGTAGTTTTCAAATTTTATTGACAACTATTTATATATACTGTATGATTATATGATGTATTTAATTAATAAAAATAAAGTCATAGGTGCCATCTTAAATGAAAATTACTCGTAAAATATTTTTTTATATAACTTTTTTAATTGTTCTGCTTTTTGCTATGTCATGTGATAGTTTTGATCTATACATAAGAAGTGGGCTTGAAGGGGTTAATCTTTATGAACTTGAAGTTTTTGGTGAATCTTTAGGCGGAGATGTTAAAGTCATACAACTTCAAGGCTTCGATATAGAAGATTTTAAGAATGAAAGGGTTTCTTACTATATTAAAAGGTATCAAGGTAACTGGCGTCCTTGGATGCAGAAAATACTAGATAGGTCTCACATATATTTACCATACGTAAAAAAAGTGTTTGCCGAAAAAGGGGTTCCTGAAGACCTAGCTTATTTACCACTAATTGAAAGTGACTTCAACCCTCAAGCAATATCTCATGCAGGAGCAGCAGGACTTTGGCAGTTTATGCCTAGAACAGGTGCTATTTATGACCTAAGAGTAAATTATTGGGTTGATGATAGATTTGACCCAGAACGAGCAACACCAGCAGCCGCTGAACATTTACTTCGCTTAAATAAAAACTTTAAATCATGGGTAATATCTCTCATAGCATATAATGCGGGAGGTGGCAGAATATCGAAAGCCATTAGAAAAGTTGGTAGCAATAATTTTTGGGATCTTGTGGAAGCTGATGCTTTACCACGAGAAACTGATGAATATATACCAAAATATATTGCCGCTGTTATAATTGCTAAAAACCCTGAGCATTTTGGTTTTAAAGTAAATAAACCTAATGTAATTTTTCCACAAGGAGACATTGTTTATATTGATGATGCTGCTGACCTTAACTTAATATCAAAACTTATAGAAGTACCTGCATCTGACATCAAAGCATTAAACCCTCACCTATCAAGACATGTTACTCCTCCAGGAATGGTGCGTTACCCTTTAAGAGTACCTGAAGGAAAAAAAGATTTATTTTATGAAACATTTGGAAAAATACCTGCGAATGAACGAGTTACATTTAGGCGTCATGAAATTAAAATGAATGAAACACTTTCTCATTTAGGAAGCTTTTACAAAGTACCTGTGAGTGCCATAAAAGACATAAATAAAATTAAATCAGATAAAGTTATTCAAGTCGGAGACCTTATTATGATACCTATACAAGGACTTGATAATGCTAAACAAGTAGATATGGCTCAATATGAAGAAGAACAAAATAGAATACGTGAAGGAAGATTTGTACACTTCGCATCACTAGTAGAGCCAGACTACGCTTATAAAGACATAATGTATCATGTAAGGAGTGGAGACACTCTTTGGATTATAGCAAGAAAATATAATGTTGATATATCTGAAATTAAAGCTTGGAACGAAATGAAAAATAGTGTCTTATCAATAGGCTCTGAGATTTTTTTAAGAATACCTATAGAAGAGTAATAAATCTAAAACAAGTTTATTAAAAATTGAATTATATATATCTTGTAAGTATTATAAATTTAAATAAATTGGTTGTTAAAATCTTATAATCATTTATAATTACACTAAATTACGGAGGTCGATAAAATGGCTGTATTTGAGAACAATGCGAATGAATCTGAAGAATTATTAGATAATGAAAGTATAAGTTTAGTTACATTTAGACTTGGTACTGGAGAGTATGCAATAGATATTATGCAAGCTAAAGAAATTATTAAAATAGAAAAAATAACACTAATTCCAAATGCACCAGATTTTGTGGAAGGAGTTATAAACCTACGTGGTAATATAATTCCTGTAATAGACTTAAAAAAACGTTTTAAACTTGAAGAGCTTACAGACCAAGAAAAAAATACTGGTATAATTATAGTTAAAATTGATACTATTGACATGGGTATTATTATCGACTCTATATCAAAAGTTGTTTCTATTCCTAATTCTAATATACAACCACCCCCACCTATGTTTTCAGGTATAGGACAAAGATATATTAAAGGTATTGGTAAACTTGGAGATAAGCTTTTAGTAATTCTTGACTTAGGTAAACTATTTACAGAAGAAGAAGGCGAGAAAAACAAACTAGATGTCCTAGATTCTAATTCTTAGTAAACTGTTTTACACACTCACTTATATGTGTAACACCTATAATATTAATATTTTCTATTTTTCCAATTTCTTTTATAGAATTTTTAGGTATATAAACTTCTTTTACACCAAATTTTTTCATTTCTTTAATGCGTCTTTCTATAAAACGAACAGTTCTAATTTCACCAGAAAGTCCAAGCTCTCCAATATAGGCAACTGTTCTTTGTATAGGAATGCCTGTACTACTAGAAACTATTGACATCGCAATACTTAAATCACTTGACGTCTCTTCAACTTTTAGTCCATGAGCTATATTAATATAAACATCTTGATTAGATAAATTAAAATGGCCTCTCTTCTCAAGTATAGCAATAATCATAACAAGCCGACCTTGATCATATCCCATTGTGAGCCTACGAGGATAACCAAAAGCACTGCCAGAAACTAAAGCCTCTTCTTCAACACAAAATACTCTTGAGCCTTCAACTACAGGCGCTAAAGTAGTACCTGCAAACAAAGTATCACTTGCTGACCTCATAAATATACTTGATGCATCTGTTACTTCTTTAAGTCCAGTATCACGCATCTCAAATATACCAACCTCGTCAATTGCACCAAATCTATTCTTAAAAGCACGTACAATCCTGTAAATACCTTTTCCGTCCCCTTCAAAATATAATACACAATCAACAATATGTTCAAGTATTTTAGGGCCAGCTATAGCTCCATCTTTAGTAATATGCCCAACTAAAAAAACAGTAGTATTTCTTTGTTTTGCCGCTTGCATAATATTCCAAGCACAATTTTTAATTTGAGACACACTTCCTGCAACACTATTACTACTTGATGAATATATTGTCTGTATAGAATCAATTACAACTAAATCGAAATTCTCTTCTAATATTGTAAGCACTATATTGTCGCAGTTAGATTCAGACGACACATAAAACTCAGAGTCAACCCCAAGCCTGTCAGCTCTAATCTTAATCTGTTCTACCGACTCCTCACCTGTACAATAAAGAACATTTTTTGTTTTTGATACGTTATTAGCAACCTGCAAAAGAATAGTTGACTTCCCAATACCGGGCTCTCCTCCAATTAAAACAACACTACCCTCTACAAGTCCACCATTTCCAAGCACACGGTCGAACTCTCCAATTAAAGTGCTAATTCTAATATTATTATCAGTCTCAATTTTGCTTATGCTCTTAAAGTCTGTTTTAGTTGGAGCAATACCCCCGACAGAGCTAGACCTTATTTTACTGTTCAATGGAGTAACAGTTTCAGTAAATGGCTTAAGCGTGTTCCATTCTGCACAGTTTGGACACTTTCCTACCCAATTTATTGTAGTCTCACCACAATAATCGCATAAAAATGTAGTATTTGTTTTTTTTGAAGCCATATATAATTACTTCGTATACTTTTGTTTTATATTCTTTCTTCTTTTCTTATCAAGATTCCATAATATAAAACCAAAAAGAATAACAGCTAAAGGTAGAAACACAATATTTAAACCTCTAACAACAAGCTTAGCAAAATCCCCTATATTGTAAGGAGGATTATAAACAGAGCCTTTTCTTCTTATTTCCATTAAACCCGTGTCACCCGCTATATAATCAACCGCACTCATCGCAAAAATAGCATTCGCTTGAAACCCGGGGTTCTTAATCATTTCAGGAGACCCTACAACAATTATTCTAGAGTAAGGGCTTTTCTCTATCATTTCCTTACTTTCAAATTTAGAAGCTTCATTCTTTGGAATATCTTTACCTATGAAAGCACTAGTCATTTCGCCTTCTAAAGAAGCGGCTATAGTATGACGCTTAAAGTCAAGCTCTTTACCTTCAGGATTCATACTCTGAAGTGCAAACTCGTCTCCCTCTGGAATACTCCAAGAATCCTTACTAGTAGAAATTAATGGAATAAACTTTACATTATTTTCATTTGTAATTTCTAAAACTTCAGACGGAAAAGGTGCGATTAAACTAGTAAGACCCTTTGTAATTGGGTTTTTATTATTAATATTTTCAGGTAAAATTATAGGGACATAGTATAAAGTTTCCACAGGTGAGTTTTGATCAGCTTGTGCTTTATATGCCTCTTTATCTAAAATAAAATTATTAGCTATACTAACGCCATAATTTGTTAGAATATTGTCTAAGTTATTGCCTATTGGTATTAGTGTAGGCATTGCATATCCTGCTTGTACCATAGGACTATCATCGAGCTTAACTCCATTAAGTAAAAACAGCACAGGTTTCCCACTCATAATAAATTGGTCGATTTCATATAGTTCATACTCAGAAAATGGTGTATCACTTCCTGCAACAATTAAAGCATCAACACTATTAGGTATTGACCCTTCTGATATATTTATAGGTAAAAACTCGTAATTTCCACCTATAGCATTAGCAAAATCAGACGCCGCCGAATAATAATCCTCTGGGGTGCCCCCATACTGCTCAGGTACAACCATATACGGTATTTCATTATGTCCCTGCAAGTAGCCTACAGTTTTTGTAATTTTAAGTAAATCATTAATACCCGATTCTATAGTACTTACAATAGAGGCATTATCACCTTCAAGTAATGATAGTGTACTTAAAGATATTATATCGTCCCCATTAGCAAGAATCAAATCAAAATACCCATCTCCAGCCTCTAGTATAACATTTCCATTCTCATCCAAAATAGACTCCCAAACAACTTTCTCAATACCTAAAGTAGAAACAAGCTCTTCAAAGTTACTAGCCTTAGTATCAACATTTTGAAAAGTAACCTTATTCATAAGTGTTTTGTTAGCTTCTATAACAGCTTCATTTAAAGTTATGGGTAACATTTCAAAAATACCCTCTGGTAATAATGGAATAATATCAGATGAAACTATTAAATAAACATCTAAGTTGTCCTCAAGTCGTGAAAGCCTATCATTCTTATTTATCATATTACGCATTAATGTAGTAATATAATATTCCATCCCGACAGTAGACTGTATAAAAGGCAAAGTCTCTTTTAATTCCCCATACATAATAGACAGCCCAAAAAATACTCTTTTTATTTTTGTTTCATCTTTTTCTAAAACATTAATCTGACTTTCAGATACCCCATTCGCTATAGCTTCTTCTTTGTTTTTAGAAGCATCTATAATCTCAAAATTAAAATTTCCTCTACTAGCATTTTTATATTGTGTGAGTAAATCTTTAGTATATTTTTCATAGGTGAGAAACGGTGGTGGTAAATTTGGTGTTATAAAAAACTTAACTGTCATAGGCTCTCTAAGATTTTTAAGTGTATTCTTGGTTTCATCACTTATTGAATATATTTTGTCTTTTGTTAAATCAACCGTAGGTGAATATTGAAATAAAAGAGCATTTAATAATAGTATTATTATTAAAACTAAGGCAAAAGTAATATACCTGTCCTGTTTTTTTGTCATATTGATCTACCTGTGTATGTTTAAATATTTTTAATTATTATATAGTTAATAATTAAATTTGTCAAAAAATACCAACTGCCAAAACTATATATGTTTGAAATGTAAGCATCAAAACCATATATATATATATAATTCAATTTTTTTTCGCTTTTCACAAAAAAAAACAATAGAAATAACACCATATATTGATTTAATAGGTTTATATAGTATAATAAACGGAGTTAATATAACTTATATTCACACATATTAAAAAAAAGGAGAAACTATGGCACAAGCTACAAAGTCTGATAATGAAAATACAGATAATGCGATTTTAGACACCCTTATATCTAAGGCTAAAAAAGCACAAGCTCTGTATGCTACATTCACACAAAGCCAAGTTGACGAGATTTTTAAGGCAGCTGCACAAGCGGCTAACCAAGAAAGAATCAGCTTAGCACAAATGGCTTATGAAGAAACTGGAATGGGGATAGTAGAAGATAAAGTAATAAAAAACCACTTTGCTTCTGAGTATATATACAATAAGTTTAAGAATACTAAAACGTGTGGACTTATTGAAGAAGACAAAGCTAATGGTATGAGTAAAATAGCAGACCCAATTGGAGTTATAGCAGGCATTATACCTACTACAAACCCAACATCTACTGCAATATTTAAAGCACTTATTACGCTTAAAACTAGAAATGCGATAGTAATATCCCCACACCCTAGGGCTAAAAAATGTACTGCTGCTGCATGCAAAATTATAAATGACGCAGCCGTAAAAGCTGGTGCTCCTGATGGACTTATAGGTTGTATAGATGAACCTACAGTGCCTCTTTCTGCTGCACTAATGGAACATAGTGATATAAACCTTATACTTGCAACAGGTGGTCCCGGAATGGTAAAACAGGCGTACTCATGTGGTAAACCTGCTTTAGGCGTTGGATCTGGAAACACACCTGCTATAATAGACGAAGATGCTGATATTAAAATGGCTGTTAGTTCTATTTTACTAAGTAAGACATTTGATAATGGTGTTATATGTGCTAGTGAGCAAAGTTTAGTTGTACATAAAAATGTATATGACAAAGTAAAAAAAGAGCTTCTTTATAGAGGAGCATATATTTTAGATGAAAAAGAAAAAGCTAAAGTAGGAAGTGTTATCGTTATAAATGGTGGACTTAATGCTAAAATCGTTGGACAACCTGCTTCTGTTATCGCTAAAATGGCAGGAGTAACTGTGCCTGATGAGGCTAAGGTTTTAATTGGAGAAGTACAAAATATTGGTACAGACGAAGCATTTTCTTTCGAGAAGCTTTCTCCTGTACTTGCTATGTACAAAGCAAATGACTTTGATGACGCTTTAGATAAAGCATACAGACTTGTTGAATTTGGTGGACTTGGACATACATCCTGTTTATATACTGATGAAAACAAGGGTAAAGAAAAAATATCTAAGTTTTATAACAAAATGCCTACAGGTAGAATACTTATTAATACACCAGCATCACATGGTGCGATAGGTGATTTATTCAACTTCAGGCTAGAACCTTCTCTAACATTAGGTTGTGGAAGTTGGGGTAAAAATGCAACTAGTGAGAATGTTGGAATTAAACATCTACTGAATATTAAATCTGTAGCATCAAGGAGAGAAAATATGCTTTGGTATAGAGTCCCACCTAAAATTTATTTCAAAAAAGGTTCAACTGACCTTGCCTTACGTGAATATGGCAATAAAAAAAGAGCTATGATTATAACAGATAAAGTGTTATGTGATTTGGGTATTATAAAGGCTATTACTGATGTATTAGATGATATTAATGTAACATATCACATATTCTCTGATGTAAAACCTGACCCAACAATAGCAACAATAGATGACGCTTTAGCACAGGCAAAAAGCTTTAACCCAGACCTTATTATAGCATTTGGTGGAGGTTCTCCTATTGATGCTGCAAAAATTGTGTGGCTTTTATACGAACACCCTGAAACAAAGTTTGAAGACATTGCTATGCGTTTTATGGATATAAGAAAGCGTATATGTGATCTTCCAGAACTTGGAAGCAAAGCTGAGTTTGTAGCAATTCCTACCACTAGTGGAACAGGAAGTGAAGTTACTCCTTTTGCTGTTATAACAGATGATAAAACTCATGTTAAATACCCAATAGCTGACTACTGTCTAACTCCTTCAATGGCGATTATTGATGCTAATTTTGTTATGAGTATGCCTAAAGGATTATGTGCTGCAAGTGGTATTGATGTACTTACACATGCACTTGAGTCTTATGCTTCAATTCTTGCTACAGACTTCTCACAATCAAACTCGAACCAAGCTATTAAACTAGTATTTAAATATCTTGAATCTTCATATAAAGAAGGTAGTGATAATCCTTTGGCAAGAGAAAAAATGCATTATGCTGCCACACTTGCTGGTATGGCTTTTGCTAATGGATTCTTAGGTATTTGTCACTCAATGGCTCATAAACTAGGGGCGGCTTTTAATGTTCCTCATGGAATAGCTAATGCTTTGATTATAAATCAAGTTATAAGATTCAATTCTAATGACAACCCTACAAAACAAGGTGCATTCTCTCAATATCATTATCCTGAAGGCAAAAGAAGATATGCTGAAATAGCAGAAATGCTAAACTTAGGCGGAAAAGATGATGATGATAAAGTGAACAAACTTATTACTGCTATAACAAACTTGAAAAAGGCTATAGATATACCTCTATCTATAAAAGAGTATGGCATCAGTGAAGCTGACTTTAATGCAAAACTTGATGAGCTTGTGCTACTTGCATTTGATGATCAATGTACAGGTGCTAATCCTGTTTATCCACTTATGAAAGAGCTTAAAGCGCTTTATATGGACGCTTATAATGGAGTTTGTTAGTCTATTATAAATAAGTAAAATAATTAAAAAAAGTGAGCTTAATAGTTTTATACTATAAGCTCACTTTTTGTTTATAAAAAATAATATAATTTAGTCGTTATTTAGTTTTTCCAACAGTAGCAGTAGCATATTCATTTTCATTAAGTACTGTAACTGTACGTTCAAGTATAATCTTATATTCATCAGAATAGTAAAACTCCGTATAAGACTGCTTTTTACCGATAGTCTTTTTGACTGAAACTATATATAATGACACGCCAGCAAAAACTGTATCAGTAACAGAAACTCCATGCACAAATAATTCTTCCATTTTCCGAGTTATATCTTTTCTCTCTTCATTAATGTCATTCGTTTCTTTAACAAGTTCAGCAACTTTCTTGAGTATATTTCTTACAATTTCTTTTTTATCAGGTGCTAGACGAGATATAAAATCTTTTGGATTTCTGAAATACTCGTTACCAAGGGATATTTTTGATTGTTCTATACTTTCTCTATTCTTTTTAATTATAGCTATTATTTCTTTATATCTATCTTCAGCTTCAAGATCACGACCAATCGTAATTATTGAAGGAGTACCAGAACTTGAGCCTATAATTTTGGCATAAACACCCTTTTTAGCAAATATATTGCCTCCAATAATAGCCCCTTTACCATTCATAGCAATAACTCTATTATGGGCTACAACATTACTATTAAGAATTTGTCCTGCAATAACATCGTTTTTTGCTTCTACATCAGCATTGATTAAAAATCCAGCATAAATTGAACCTTTAACCTCTATTTTACCGAAACTTCCACCTGTAATACCTGCTGACACAATTAAGTTTCCTGAAGCAAATATTCTAGCATCAGTTACATTGCCATAAACAATAACATCCCCATCACTTTCTATTGTAAATCCTGGAATAACATTCTCTTTAATAAGCACACTACCAATAACATTAATATTTCCTGTTGTTAAGTCTACTTTATCAACTTCTATAATATTATGTACTTTAAGCACATTATTAGCATTTGATAAAACACCCTTAGAGGTAGTTATTATACTAATCTCATCACTATCAACTTCTACATTAGCACCAAGTTTATAGCATTCATCTTTATCATATGTCGCTCTTATAATATTATTATATATATCTAGTCCATCAACAGTTGGTATTTCTTCTTCATAATGAGCTATTTTAGTTCCTTCATCTACATTATGAACAAATCCTCTTTCCTTAAAATCTATTTTTCCATCGGCCGTTTCACGTCCAATATCAACTTTAAAGTTATAATCTAGAATAACCTTAGCCACTTGCCCATTAATTGCTTTTCTACCTTCAACAAAAGTAAATATGATAGGTTTGCCTGCTACACTTTCTTTCAAAGAAATTGCAAGCCCTTCATAATCTACATTAAGTTTTACAGGAATCTCCCCAATTAGAGGAAGTACTGTATCAATTCCAATTATTTTTTCTGTATTATTTTGAGCAGGTAAAATAATAACCCCACGCCAAAGGGAATCAATATTTATTATAGGAAAAATACTAACAACAGAAGTTCCATCATAATGAACATATCCGTATACAAGAGATTTATAATTACCAGTAGATTTATCAAATTCTACATTATTACCAGTTTTTATTTCTTCTACTCTATTAGTAGATTTTAAAACAATATCGTCAGGCGACACTAAATTTTTAGCTATAGCATTAAAAAGCTCTATATCTAAAGAGCCGTTCAATATTAAAGCATATTTCTCCCTTACATCCACAATAGTGTCAAAATAAAACTTGAAATTCTTGTTATTTTGACTTTCATTAGACATTGGCATGTTTAATACTCCTAAATCATTCTTTATAGCATAAGAGCAACATAACGTCACCTCTATTAATACTCTTTACTAACTTATCGGATAAAAACTTCATTATCTTTGGTGGTTTTTTTTCAGCAGGAATAGATCCCCAAGATAAATCTTTTACAACCTTAAAACCAATATTACTTACATACTTAGAAAACACACTCTTTGAAAACAACCATAAATGCTGTGGCATAACAGCTCTCCAATTTTCTTTATAGTGTTTAGCAAAAAGCCCTTCTAAGTTTGGAGTCGTAATTATAGCATATCCTCCGGGCATAAGTATTCTATGTACCTCTTTTAATATATCGGAAGGATTTGGTACATGCTCAATTAAATGTGAAAAATGAACCACTCCAAAATGATCACTAGGAAACCCAACATCTATTAAAGGTTTATTATGTATGTCAAGATTATACTTTTCTCTAGCATAAGAAGCTGAAGCCTCACATATCTCGACTCCAGACGTTTCAAAACCCAGATTGTTTTTAGCATGATTTAGGAGAAGACCCGTTGCACATCCTATATCTAAAAATCGTTTTGATGGCAAAGTTTTTTGTAGCTCATCAAATTTAATATCTTTAAGAGATAAAAGCATTAAATTAAAAAAGCTTTCATGATTTTGATGTTCATATTCAAAGTAATTAGCATCATAGATATCATTTATTTCTTCCTGTGTAAGTACAGGATGCTGAAAAACTAAACCACAACTATTACATTTATTATAGCTCACGAGGTCAGTTTCAATATATAAGCTTGATGACTCAGAAGAGCAAAAATTACAAATAGTTTGAAAAGACACAATAGCTCCTTTAAATAAATACTGACACTCAGACATGTTTATTATACCATATAAATAAAATAAATGCTTTACTTAGTCTATTTATAAATAACTTAATTTGACAAAGTAATACATTATTTATATACTATAATGTATTATACTTCTATATTAAAAAAAAGAAAGAGAGGCTATATTTATGCTAAAAGACAACATGGCTAAAATGATTGATCACACCATTCTTAAAAGTGATGCTACAACAAATGACATCATTAAACTCTGTGATGAAGCAATGGAGTTTGGGTTTTACTCTGTTTGTGTGAATAGTGCCTTTGTGAAAACAGCATATAACAAACTTAAAAATAGTGATGTTAAAGTATGTTCAGTTGTTGGGTTCCCACTTGGTGCAATGATAACTGAAGCTAAAGTGTTCGAAACTGCACAAGCTATTGAACATGGAGCAGATGAAATTGATATGGTCATAAATATTGGGCTACTCAAAGATAAACATTTTGACAGCGTTTTTGAAGAAATAAAAAGTATTAAAGACGCATGTGGAGACAAAGTTCTTAAAGTAATAATAGAAACATGCTTGCTTGATGAAAGCGAAAAAGAGATGGCATGTACACTTGCAACAAAAGCTCAAGCTGATTATGTAAAAACGTCAACTGGATTTTCTACTGGTGGAGCTAAAGTAGAAGACATTCTATTAATGAAAAATAATATAGCAGACACTATGAAAGTTAAAGCGTCAGGCGGAATAAAAACATATAGTGATGCTATAAAAATGATAGAGGCTGGAGCAAGCCGTCTTGGAACAAGTAATGGTATTAGTATTGTAACAGGAACAACATCAACTAACAGTTATTAACAATATGGAGTATAAATATGTATCAAAACCCAAAAGCATTTTATGATGAAACTGCTTTCAATAATGGAGAGCTAATCTATCACGTAAAGCTAAAAAAAGGGGACATAGCTAAATATGTACTTCTACCAAGTGACCCAAAATCTGTTGGGCTAATAGCGTCCTATTTAAGCGATGCTAAACTCATTGCCGACTACAGAGAATATGTAACTGTTACAGGAAAGTATAAAGGGGTGCCTGTTAGCATAGTATCTACTGGTATGGGAGGAGCGTCAGCTGGTATCGCTCTTGAAGAGCTTATTAAAGTAGGCTCTGACACATTTATAAAAATTGGTACAGCAATTCCTCTTAGCCCTAAAGTTAAAGCTGATGACTTAATTATAGCACAAGGGGCAATTAAAGATGACGGCACACCAAGTGAATCTATACCACATGAATACCCTGCCATAGCAAATATTGATGTTGTGAGGGCATTAAAAAAATCAGCAGAGGCATTAAACTATAATCATCATATTGGTGTTGTTCACAGTACCGACTGTTTGTATGGAGTGATAGAGCCTCAAAACTCACTTTTTGAAGATGAGATTAAAGCCAAGCTTAAGCTCTACACTAAGGCAGGTGCTTTGGCAAGCGACATGGAGTCAGCTGCTCTATTTTCTATTGCCTCACTTAGACGAGTTTCTTTAGCCTCTTTAATGAACACAACAAATGATATATACCATGTTATTAAAACAGCACTTGATGCCATTGTAATACTTGAGCAGTCAACTAAAGGAGACTTTAATGCCTAACATGAACTTTCCAAAAGCCTATTACAATGAAGAAGATAATAAACTTGGTAAATTAACACCCTACCTAAAGCTAAAAAAAGGGGACATTGGCGAATATGTTATTATGCCGGGCGACCCTAAAAGGTGCTACACTATAGCTCAAAGGTTTGAAAGCCCTGTACTTGTTGCTGAACACAGAGAGTTTGCAACCTACACAGGATATATTGATGGAGTGAAAGTATCGACCACATCTCATGGCATTGGAGGACCTTCTGCCGCCATAGCGATTGAAGAGCTTATTAATGCAGGAGCTAACACGTTTATTCGTGTGGGTACTTGCGGTGGAATGGACATTGATGTTATGGGTGGGGATGTTGTTATTGTGAATGGAGCAATTAGAGCTGACAAAACTCCTAACAGCTATTTGCCAACTGAATATCCTGCTCTACCACATTTTGACGTACTTGATGCACTTATTGAAGGATCTTTAAGTCTTGATGTTAAAAGTCATGTTGGCGTTGTTCATTGTAAAGATGCATTTTACGCACAGCATTCGCCTGAGACTATGGCAGTGGCTGATGAGCTATTATATAAATGGAACTCATATATTAAGTCTGGGGCATTGGCTTCAGAAATGGAGTCATCAACTTTATTTTCTGTTTGCAGTGCGAAGGGCATGAGAGCGGGTGCTGTCATGGTTGTGCTTGCTAATCAAGAACGACTTAAAAAAGGACTAGATGAGGGTCGTGTTTCTCCAAAAAGCGAAAATGGAATCGACTGCGTTATTAATGGAATAAAAATTCTTATTAAAAGAGATTCTATTTAATTACAAATTTTATTAAAATATTAAAGCGAGCCAACTGCTTTTTTATACATCCTTACTCTATTTCATTAGGGTTTAAGTATTTCTAAAATGCTATTTTATATGAATGCACATCTGTGTAGATAGTTACAATAATAACACTAAATGTTTCACAAAATCCAACACATCCAACACTTTTGACGTATATTTACAATGTGTAGTTATTACATATAGTATTTATTAGTTTTAAACTAATACTCTAAATAGTAGTTATTAATAATTCCTTATCGTTTGTACTTTTTAGTTTGTTAGTTTTGTTTGTTCTTTGACATACAACACTTTTTTTGGTGTTTTCACGTCAGTGTACCGTAGGTATAGTGTAGTAATGATTTATAAAATAATATAATTGTGAAAAGAATTTATTTAAGGATATTCATACATAAAATGTATTTTCTTTGCATGACTTCAATTTTGTTTGTAGAAAGCATAACAGTTAGCAAAGTAACTCTCTAGGCGAGACTAGTCACAGAGACAGTTGTAATAACATTTAATTAAGATATAATACCTTTTGGGTCAAACCATGAGATTACAGAAGATTACTTAAGCTTTAATGTTGACATTGAGGCTGAGTATAGATTCATTTCAACAAGAACATTTAAGTTTATCTAGAGCGAGCCATTCCAACCTGCAACAATAATAAAGGCTACATTAAAGAAAGGATAAAGTACACTAAAATAGAATTAGGGGTATAATTACAAATTGCAATGATATTATTATTAATTATTTCATGTTCAAAACAAAAAATAGTTAATACAGAAAACAATATGAAAGTAATTGTTTATGGAAATGGAAGGAATGTTAGTATACCAAGTGATATAAAAAAAATAGTAGCTATAGATAAGGCTTTTCTCCTCAAGTATTAAAATCTTTTGGAAAAGCAAATCTACTTGTAGCAACTAGGGGAATTTATCCTGGCTCAGGTCCATATAATAAAAATAGATCAGATACTTTTTTTCTAGTAGAAGAAATTTTGGATATACCAAATGTAGGTTGGGCTGGATATGGCAATTATGATTTTGAAAAACTTTTAGAAGTAGACCCTGATGTTATTTTAATTATGACTTATGATGGATTAAAAGAAAATGCTAGCCAAGTTCAATTATTGGATAAAATAGAAAATGATTTTAATATACCTGTAATTACATTAAAAGATTACACAGGTTCAACAGATGAAAGCGGTATAAATTTATATTTTGATAATATTAGAATTATAGGAGATCTTGTTGATTCAAAAGACGAGGCGGAGTCTTTAATAAAAAAATTAAATAAACATATAGAGTTAGCCAAATCATTTAAAACTGATAATCAAGAAGATAAAGCACTATTTTTAGGTGTAACAGATTTAGAATCTGGAGCAGGTTATGTACATGGCAAGGATAATTCTGGGGCTGCTTATACAACCTCTTTACTTGACATTAATAATACTTATAAAAATACTGAAACTATTGTGTTAGGTCAAGAAGAAATACTTGAAATGAATCCAGATATTATTTTTATGCTTGATGCTCCTCAATCATCAAAGTCTGTAGAGGCTTATATGTCGAATCCCATATTTAAGGGGCTTAATGCTGTAAAAAATAACAAAGTATATCACATGGGGCAATTACGATGGTGGTCAGATAGCAAACTAATGCTGCCTGCTCAATTGTTATTATTTAGTTATGTGTATTATAAACCAGAAAATACAAGTGTTTTAGAACTATATTCGGATTATGTAACAGATATTTTTGGGATTTCCTCAGAAGATGACATTAGACAACTAGCTACTACACATAAATTAGATTTTTTAATAGAAAAAGATAATACTGAAATCAAAAAACAATGAAGAAATATAAGTCTTTTATAATACTTTCCACTATACTCATATTGCTTTTTATATTATCTTTATTTATGGGTTCTTGGGATATATCTATAAGTGAAGTATTAAATATTATTTTTAATAACAAAGATATAGAGTTTAATAAATATTCAGCAATATTAAAAGTTAGACTCCCACGCATTTTACTTGCTATAATAAGTGGTGCTATACTCGGTGTTTGTGGAGTTATTTGTCAATCATGTTTTAATAATCCACTTGTTAGCCCATATTTTTTAGGAATATCCTCAGGGGCTGCTTTTGGTTCTGCTTTTGCTATAGTGTTTTCATTAAATCCATTCATATTCTCACCTCTATTTACATTTATAGCTGTGTTAATACCTTTAATTTTTTCACTTGTCTACAATAGCACTTCAACTTTACGTTTAATACTACTTGGTATAATTATTAATTCTATATTTTCATCTCTGCTTTCTATATTAAAAGTCATAGCAGATGTTGGTAAACTTAGAGAAATAACTTTTTGGCTTATGGGTAGTTTAGCTAATGGAAATATGAAAGAAATATCTGTTTTATATATAATATTTTTTATTTTATTTATATATTTAATATTTCTATCATCAAAAATAGACCTCATAACATTAGGTAGTATCCATGCACATGAACAAGGTATAGATACAAATAAATTAAAGTTTATTTTACTTTTAATAGTTTCAATACTTATGTCTTTTTCTGTAATGCTCACAGGTATTATTTCTTGGATTGGACTTGGAGTTCCTCACTTATCTAGGCTAATATGGAAAACCACAAGATTAAAAGAACTTCTAATCAACTCTGCTTTTGGAGGAGCTATTTTACTTTTAGCTTGTGATTTGTTTACAAGAGCTATAATAAAATTACCTCTTTTTAATAAAGGTATGATAGGAGAACTTCCTATATCTGTAACTACTTCTCTTTTTGGAGCTTTGTTTTTATTTATTTTTTTATATAAAAATATAAAATATAGTGAATAAATGAAATAATTAAAAATTATTACTGTGAGATTTTTTTTATGATAGAAACTAACAATCTAAATATTTTTTATGGCAAAAAACAAATTATAAAAGATATGTCCATTAAAATATCAAAAAATGGAATATATACATTAATCGGTGCTAATGGTAGTGGAAAAACTACATTTATGAAATCTCTTATTTTAGATACAAGTCTAAAAATAAATGGAGAAATTTTTATAAATTCTCAAAAGATAACAAAAAATAATATAGCAAAAAATATAGCTTTCATGCCACAATTTTTAGATTCTACTTTCCCATATTCCGTTTTAGAAGTAATTATGATGGGGCATAAAGAGTACATTTATTCATTAATTGAAAAAAAATCAATTAAGAATGATGCTTTATCTACTATGGAAGAGTTAGATATTTTATCTTTTAAAGATAGAAGTATACAAACTTTATCAGGTGGTGAAAAAGCAAAAGTATTTTTAGCAAAAACACTCTGTAAAAAAACTAATATTCTATTACTTGATGAACCCGATTCTGCATTAGATTTTAGTAATAAAATAAGTTTTTACTCACTACTTAATAAAATAAAAAAAGAGAAAATAATTCTTATGACTTCACATGATATTCTCTCGATTTCACTTACAGATTACATCATTCCTTTTTATGATAATTCAAATTATAAAACTATAGAAACGGACAAGATAAATAGAGAAAATATAAAAAAGATTTATCCAACACTAGATGTAAAGTTTTTAAATGAAAATCTGAATAATGTACTAAATTTATTTAATAATTAATTTTAATAAGAAAACTATATCCCACATATAATACTTGACTTATAAAGTTTATATAATATAATTAGATGTGTAAAATTTTTTGTAAGGGTAATTAAGTCTATGAATCTAAGTGAAAATACTTATCAA
>CAMRCO010000022.1 GCA_947040945.1 uncultured Spirochaetia bacterium | reverse complement strand
TTTTTCATTCTTATTGTTTTTTAATATATAAATGTATATTCCAATACTTAAAGCTAAAAATAATAAAAGACACCATAAAATTATATTTTTTACTTTTACTTTCAAGGTATACTGTATGTCAATTTTTTCATCAGGTAATAAAGTTGTACTTTCAAGCTTTCCAAAAGGATTGCCTTTTTCAATCCATTCAATATTTTTAATATATTCTGGTAAATTGTCATCTTTAGTATTTTACTTTGCTTAAAACACATAAAAGTATATTGAAATAATATAAATGTCAATAATTAATTATTAATGGTTTATATAATAAAAAAGCGGGCTAAAAATAGCTCGCTTTTTTATTTAATAATTTTTATTTATTTTGTATCATCAGTAGTCTTTCGTTTTCTCGCAGTAGGTTTTTTGCTTTCAGATTTTGAAGATAGCTTATCAGCTTTTTTACTTTCTTTCTCCTTATCCTTGTCAGGTAAAGGTTCATAAGCTTCAATTTCATCTGTTCCGCTTTTAAGGTCACGACCAGCATAAACAAGTTTTTCATCTTTCTGTTTTAAGCTTACTCCACATATACGTTCTAAATCATCAATATCAAGTGATTCTTTTTCAAGTAGTTCAGTAGCTAAAGCTTCAAATGTATCTAAATTTTCTTTTAATAGTTTTTTTGTTCTTTCATAAGCGGCTTTTATAAGCTTCTCAACTTCAGCATCAATTTTTTGTGCTGTAAGTTCACTATAGTCTTTATGACGAGCAATTTCTTTACCTAAGAATATAGGCTGATCTTTTTGACCAAAAGAAATAGGCCCAAGAGAGCTCATACCCCATTCGCAAACCATTCTTCTTGCCATTTCAGTAAGGCGTTCAATATCATTTGAAGCACCTGTTGTAATATAATCTTCACCAAATTTATATTCTTCAGCAACACGTCCACCCAAAAGCATACTCATTTCTTCTATTACCCTCTTGCGTCTTAATGCATATTGACCATCTTGAGGGAGTGTCCAAGTTGCACCTAAGCTTCGACCACGAGGTATAATTGTAACTTTATGTAGGGCATCAGTATCCTCAAGTAAAATCGCCATCAAAGCATGTCCTGCTTCATGGTATGCAGTGTTTATTTTTTCTTTTTCACTTATAAGAATGCTACGTCTTTCAGGTCCCATAAGAACCTTATCACGAGCCTCCTCAAAGTCTGGCAACATAACCTTAGTTTGATCTTTCCTTGCAGCAATTAAAGCCGCTTCATTAACCATATTGGCAATATCAGCACCAGAAAACCCGGGAGTTGCACGTGCTAAGTGATATAAATCAATTGAGGGGTCATACTGTACATTAGCGATATGAACTCTGAATATTCCTTCACGTCCTTTAACATCTGGAAGACCAACAGTAACTTGTCTATCAAAACGTCCTGGACGAAGAAGAGCAGGGTCAAGTACATCAGGTCTGTTAGTTGCCGCAAATATTATAATGCGAGTGTCAGTATTAAAACCATCCATCTCTACAAGCATTTGGTTTAGTGTTTGCTCTCTCTCATCATGTCCACCGCCATATCCCGCACCACGTGTACGTCCAACAGCGTCAATTTCATCTATAAATATGATACAAGGTGCATTTTTTCTACCTTGTTCAAAAAGGTCACGAACACGAGATGCTCCAACTCCAACAAACATCTCTACAAACTCACTACCTGACATACTGAAAAAAGGTACATGAGCTTCACCAGCAACAGCTTTTGCAAGCAATGTTTTACCTGTTCCAGGGGGGCCTACTAATAGAACACCTTTAGGAATTTTTGCTCCAATTTTTGTGAATTTATCAGGTTCTTTTAAGAATTGAACAACCTCAATTAAGTCTTCTTTAGCCTCTTTACAACCTTCGACATCCTTAAATCTAACTTTACTTTCTTCTTTGTTTAGAAGTTTAGCTTTGCTCTTTCCAAATCCCATGGCTCTATTATTTGAGCCTTGAACTTGTCTGAACATAAAAAACCAAAGTAAAAAGCCTATAAGTAGTATAGGAAGTAAGTTCACTAGTATAATACCTAAGTAGCTTGTTTTCTCTTCGTCACCTTTAACTTTAACCCCATATTCTATGAGTAAAGTTACAAAATCGGTGGTAGAGTATGGTATAAATGAATAGAATGAAGTTTCAGTTACTTTTCCATTAATACTTTCTACAGCACGACCATTTTTAATATCTTGATCCATTATAGTAACTTCTTTTACAACCCCAGCTTTAACCTTAGCTACAACAGTTGAGTAATCCCACTGCTCTGCTTTAGTTTCTGGAGTTTTTTGGAAATATAAAATTCCCATAACAACCACCATAGTAAGTAGAAGTATTATAATAATCTGATTTCCACCACCACTAACAGGAGGGCCTGAATTAGGTAGTCTATTATTCTTTCTTTTTTTATTTTTCATTATGAATTTTCTCCAAAATATAATTAATTTTTAGGTACAGAAAAAATTGTTCCAAAACTATTGAAACAGCTTGAAGCAAGTGGGCTTGTGCCACTACCTCGTTTTAAATAACTATTTATAATATTGCCATCATTATCTTTATAACTTTTTGCATTACTTAAATTTATATATCCAAGAACTAATCCACGGCTTACACTAGCATGAATAAAAGTAATAGTATCATTATCATCTATATCTACAATAATACCACAGTGTGAAAGAGGTTTTGGTGTTTTTGTAGTATTGTCGAACATTACAATATCGCCCATATTAGGAGTGCCGTTTGTGTAAATTTTATTATATTTGCTAAATGTTTTATATATAATATTTACTCCAGTGCCACCTTTTGATGCCTGTTTGTCAAAAATTACAATATCAGACATCCAGTAAACTGCTGCAACAAATCCAGAGCAATCAAACCTGAAAGTCTTTTTTAGGCTTGTTTTAGGATGTGTTATTTCAGCATTTTGTCCATAATAATAGCCTTCATCAAGAAGTTTATGGCTATTTTCTAGTATGGTTTTTTTAATTCGCTTTTCATATTTTTCATCTGGTATTAAAGCTGCATGTTCTATACTTTCTTCATATTCTTCATCATAGTTATAGGTTTCAGCGGGTAGACTATGGAAGTAAGCGATAAAAATTAATAGGATGAGGTACTTGTATTTAGGAAACTTAATCATATAGTGAAATTTTTTCCATTTATTTATTAGTAATTATAATCAGTTATCAATTCTATTTTAATATTATGAAAAAGTCAATATGGATTATATGTTGACTTTCTGTTAAATAATTAAAATTATTGAAAATTAAAAAATATAGTATATTCTTTTTTTAGAAAGTTATTCTAATAATTTCAAGGAGAAAATAAATGAAAAAAATTGTTCTAGCTACTCTTCTTATAGCATTTATATTTGCATCAAGTATTTTTGCGGAAAATAAAAACACTATATCAGATGAGTATATAAAAATAGGAATTAAGCCAGAGAAAATAAATGGTGCTACATTTGGAGATTATTTTGATGGAATGGTAAATGGATCTGCTATTGCTATTGGAAGCCTTGAGGTGTTTGTAGATAGTAATACACTAACATATGAGGAAATATTTGCATCAGTTTCAAAACAGGTAGAGGAAATAGATAATAAGTATGAGCGATTTTATATAATTGAAAACGTTAGTTATTCTGTTCCAAATGAAGCTGTAAAAGGAACAAAAGATTTTTTTATACATATAAACCTTAAAGCTAAAGGTAATTATAAATTTAAGTTGGTGAGATATACTGATAATGAGCTTAAAACTTCATACAAGAGTGAGTATGCTATTCCTGTAAATATAACAGTTATTAAAAATAAATAGACTTAATATAAAATTAGCTTAGGGAGAATAGACTTATGAATATTTTTGAAGATTTTGATTTTGAAGATTTTTGGAGCGATGATGAGTTTACTCCATTTACAGAAAAAGAACTTGAAGAAACTGAAAAGGCATTAGGCTATAAATTACCAAAATCATATATTGATTTAATGAGAATACATAATGGTGGAGGCTTAGAAAAAGACTGTTTCCCAACAACGGAGAAAAGTAGCTGGGCAGAAGATCATGAATGTATTTATACAATTATGGGTATTGGCAACAAAAATGATGACTATTTATGTGGAGAAAGTGGAAGTCTGTTTTGGGTAGAGGAATGGGGATACCCTAATATTGGTGTTTACTTTGGAGACACCCCAACGGCAGGACACACGATGATTGCTCTAGACTATAGAAAATGTGGTAAAGATGGCGAGCCTGAAGTTGTTAGTGTTGACCAAGAGGCTGATTACAATATTAACTTTCTTGCAAAAGACTTTGAAACATTTATTAGAGGATTAGTGTCAGAGGACGAATTTGATACAAGTGAGCAAGATAAGCAAGACTCTTTAGAAATGACTGAAACAGGTCAATTTTCAGACGTTTTAACTGATTTATGTGCAAAAGTGCCAGAAAAATTTAATATAGAGAACAAAATAAGAATATTAGCAAAAAGTAAAGTAGAGGAGTTTGGTTCTTTTTCTTTGCATGCTGATGACTTTTCTATGATGCTTTATGATATTCAATTTTGGCTTTATTCATACCCGAATGAATCAGTTGATAAGAATGAGTATTTAATAACTGATTATACAAAAATAATTACTTTTGGTACATTTACTGGAAGTGATGAAAATCATAACTTTACTTGTGGAGGTTATGCTCCTAATTTTGTTTCAGATGATTGGCTAGAAACTAGAATCAAAGAAGGCAGAATAATAGAGAGTGATAATGAAATTAAAATGTCGCCTTCATGGATTAAGGAATTAGAAGAAAGCATTTTGAATATTAGCGTTTAATTTATTAGAAATAATTTAAATATTTATTCTAGTAAATAGGACAGAGGCATCTCTATTTGTTGCTTTTTAAGGTTTTTGTAATATACTACAAGATACAATTTATAAATATTAGGAAATTTGAATTCATGAAAGTATATTTAGATTTAATAAAGCATGTTTTAGAGGAAGGGGAAGAGCATACTGACCGAACAGGCGTTGGCACAAGGCGTGTATTTGGACCACAAATGAGGTTTCAGTTTGAAGGAAATAAAATACCAATTATAACAACAAAGCGTGTTTATCTTAAAGGTGTAATTGTTGAGCTTTTATGGCTTTTGTCAGGTTCAACCAATATAAAATTTTTAGTTGAAAATGGTGTTCATATATGGGATGAATGGGCTGATGAGATGGGTGATTTAGGACCTGTGTATGGAAAGCAATGGAGATCATGGGAAAATAATGATGGTAGAAAAATTGACCAAATATCAGAAGTATTAAGAAGCCTTAAGCATAACAGAGATTCAAGACGTATTATATTAAATGCTTGGAATGTTGGCGAGATAGAGAAAATGCATTTACCTCCTTGCCACATGATGTGTCAATTTTCTGTAACAAAAGATGGTGGACTTATAACTCATCTTTATCAACGTTCAGCTGATTTATTTTTGGGTATTCCATTTAATATAACTTCTTATGCTATTCTCACAAGGCTTCTAGCTTTATACTCAGGGCTTAAAGCAAAAGAACTTATTATGACACTTGGAGATGCTCATATTTATACTAATCACCTTGATGCTGTGAATACTCAATTAGAAAGAAATCCTTATGAAAATCCAATACTTGAAATAGATGAGCGTGACAGTATATTTGATCATAAGTATGAGGACTTTCATATTTATGATTATAAGTATCACCCAATAATTAAGGGAGTAGTTGCGGTATGATTATAAATCTTATAGTAGCAGTTGATAATCTTTTTGGTATAGGTAGTTGTAATGCTATGCCTTGGGGAAACATAAAAGAGGATATGAAATTTTTTAGAGAAACAACAATTAATAAGGTTGTTATTATGGGTAGAAACACTTATGTATCTATTGGTGGAGAGCCACTTAAAAATAGAACAAATATTGTATTAACAACACAAGACTCTTTTGAGAATGAAAAAGTAGATGACAAAACTTCACTTCTATATAAAAATTCTTTAGAAGATGCATTTAATTACGCAGAAGATATTGGAGAGACAGAGGTTTTTATCATAGGTGGGGAGAAAGTTTATCGTGACACTATTGAGACTGCTGATACAATATACATAACTCATATATCAAACAATTATAATTGTGATATTTATTTTCCTCAATTCGATAAAACTTTATTCTTAAAAGAAGAGATCAAGTCATTTATGTATGGGGACATTGATGTAGACATAGATAAATATAGTAGAATATAGACTAGATTTTAATATATATTTGTTAGGAGAGAATATTGAAACTTGAATTAATGCTTGGGCTTCGTTATCTTAGGGCTAAAAAGAAATTTTCTTTTGTTTCGGTTATAACTATAATATGTATACTTGGTATATTTATAGGGGACATGGTTATGATAACTGTTCTTTCTGTAATGAATGGTTTTCAAGATGACATTAGAGATAAAATACTTGGTATGCGTTCTCATATTGACATAGCAGGTTATTCTGACTCTGCAGTTGATTCTTATGATTATATAATGGCAGTAGTTGACGACAATGAAGACGTAGAAAGCTCATATCCTTATATAATGATACCTTCAATAATGCGTAGTCATAATTTTACTACATTAATAACAACAAGAAGTTTTCCACAATATGCATTCGAGAAAGATAAGGACTTTGTTAAATATTTTAACTTTTTAGAGGGAAGTAATGATTTAAGTGCATCTAAAAGTGATATGAACTCACCTAATAAAGCACTTATTGGTAGTGAAATGGCTTTTAACTATGGGCTTAAAGTAGGTTCTGTTTTTGATATAGTAAGTGCGGCAGGAAACTTTCAAGACGGATTTAAACCCAAAAAAGAAACATTTAAGGTGTCTGGAATATACAAAACAGGCTACTATGAATATGACAGTAAAATGGTAATTGTTCCTATGGAAGTTGCAGCAAGCATGGCAGGATATTCTAATGCTGTTACAGGTATCGCTGTTAAAACAAAAAACTATATTGAAGCTGACGAAGTTGCGAGCAAAATAGATGAAGACTTAGGGGCTAATTATAGCGTGCTTTCTTGGATGTCATTTGACCGTAACTTCTTTCAAGCACTTCATACAGAAAAACTTATGCTTGGTTTAATACTTTCTTTCATTATATTAATAGCGGCATTAAATATAGCATCAAGTCAGATAATATTTGTTAAAGATAAAAGGAGAGACATTGCCATACTAAAAACATTAGGGCTTAAACCATTTGGTATTGCTAAAGTATTTTTTCTTGAGGGAGCAATTATAGGATTAATAGGCACAATTTTGGGTGTTAGTTTTGGGTTATTACTTGCAACTCACATAAACGAAAGCCTTGAAGCTTTAAGAATGCTATTACAAGTTTTAGTTAGTATTATTTGGTTCATACCTTCTTTGCTTATAAATGGAGTATCAATACCAATAGTGCCTGAGTTTTTCCCAGCAGATGTATACTATGTAACTAAAGGACTTCCTTCAATTATAAATTATGGTCAAGTTATGTTTGTAGCATTAATATCATTTGTTTTATCAGTTTTATTTGCGATAATTCCAGCATATATGGCAAGCAGATATAAACCTGCGGAGATTTTAAGATATGAATAACGAAAAAAACATTTTAATAAAAATAGAAAACCTTAAAAAAGTATATACAGGAGCTAATCCGCTTACTGTATTAAACAATATAAACTTAAATGTGTATACCGATGAAATACTTGCCATTACAGGTGAATCGGGTAGCGGTAAAACAACGCTTCTTAATTTGATAGGCGGTATTGATAATATAACAAGTGGGCATATATCTATTGATGATAAAAAAATAGAAAATATGAATGAAAATAATTTAGCTACTTTCAGAAATAAAAGTGTTGGATATGTTTTTCAATTTCATAATCTTTTAGGTGAGTTTAGTGCTATTGAAAATGTTATGATTCCATCTTTAATGCTTAAATATGATAAAATAGAAGCATATAAAAAGTCTGAATACTTACTTGAGGCTGTTGGTCTTAAAGATAGGATTAATCACAGAATAGGTGAGCTTTCAGGCGGTGAAGCACAACGTGTTGCCATAGCTCGTGCATTAATAAATAATCCACTTGTAATACTTGCTGATGAGCCTACAGGAAACCTAGACAAAAAGAATGCAAGTGTTGTGCAAGAAATTCTTTGGGAGATGACTAAAAAAATTAAGTCTACTTTAATAGTTGTTACTCACTCTCGTGTTATAGCTGAGGCTTCCGACAGAAAGTTTAAGCTTGAATCAGGGGAGACTCTTTCAGAGTATTAATCAACTTCTTTAGCATCAAGTGAATTTTTAAGTTTATCTAAAACACTGCTTTCATTTTCTTTTTCAAACTTTATGCTAACACTTTTGTTAGAAGTGCTATGAAGTACTGCTTGATTCATTAATTCATTAATTCTTTTGTCTTCTGTAATAGCTTCATAAATACTATTAGGTAGCCCAACTATGAGTTCCGCTCCATCGCTTCTAATTGGAGTTCCTTGAGAGAGTAAAGCATAAATTGCTTGACTTTCATTCTCTATAAACGAAAGTACTTTTTTATAGAAAATAGTTTTTTTATCACCAGATTCTACAATATTCGTGTTTCTTCCAACATCATTTTGATTTGTATGCTCTTTCTGATTATGATTACTACTTGTTCTTGCTGTGTTAGTATTATTAGGAACGGAGGCAACTGGTGCAGTCAAATTATTCATGTCGAGAAGAATTAGCATACGCATTTCAAAAATCATTTTAGGGTCGGCAGCTAATTTAATACGTTCCTCTACATTTAATATATATTCAAGTATTTTTTCTATTTCGTAATCATTGAAGTGATTTACAACAGGTGTGATTTCATTAAACTCACTTTCAGGTATTTCTAGTATTTTTATATCATTTATACCACTTTTAATCATTATAATTATACGCATATATTCTATTAAGTCTAATATAAAAGTGCTAGGTAAAACTGCATTCTCAAACATATTTTTTATAAATGTGAAATACTCTTTTTTGTCGCCATTCATTATAGAGCTAAAAAAACTTTTTATGTATAAAAAATTATTTCCACCCATAACCGACACTACATCATTTTTATTTATAGACTTTTTTTCAGAGGTGTAGGCAATCATTTTTTCAAGTATAGTTTCGCCATCACGTACACTTCCTCTCGACTGTTTGGCTATTAAAAATATAGATTCGTCATCATAAGTAATACCCTCTTTTGACAAAATTGATTTAAGTATTGCCTCCATGTCGGAAACTGATAAAAGCTTAAATGTGTATTGCTGACATCTGCTTTTAATTGTAGGTAAAATCTTTTCGGATTCTGTCGTCGCTAAAATAAAAACAACATGAGCAGGTGGCTCTTCAAGTGTTTTTAGTAGGGCGTTAAAAGCTTCATTTGTTATTTGATGAACCTCGTCAATTATGTATATTTTATACTTTCCAGACACAGGAGAGATACGAACATTTTCAATTATTGTTCTTATATTTTCAATACCTCTATTGCTTGCCCCATCAATTTCTATAACATCAAGTGGGTTACCATTTTCGATAGCCATGCAAGATGGGCATTCTCCACAAGGCTTACTTGTTGGGCCTTCCTTACAGTTTAATGCCTTTGCGATAATTCGCGCGAGGGATGTTTTTCCAACACCATGAGGACCTGAAAATAAATAGGCATGAGGAGTTTTTCCTTGCTCTATACTTTTCGATATAGTTTTTGTTATATGCTCTTGTCCAATAACCTCTTCAAAATTTTTAGGTCTATACTTTCTTGCTATTACTTTATAATTTGTCATGTTAGTAATTCTATCAGATAATTATCATTTGTCAATTTAGGGGATATATGTATATGTAGTAGATGATAAATTTAAATTACTTATTCTAAAATATTTATGCTTTATATAAAAATTATAGTAGGCTAGAAAGTAAAAGATATTGAGGCTTTTTCTTTTTATAAATAGGTTTAATTTTAGTTGACTTTTAGATTTTTTACCTATAAAATTACAACTAATAAATACTATATTAATGGTTACAGGAGATTTAAATGAAGTCTTTGCTACTTTCTTTTTTTACTATGTTTTTGCTTATGTCTTCTTTTGTTTTTGGAGAAATTACAACAGAAAGCCTTGTATGTTTAAATCTTTTAAGGGAAAATGCTATAAAGTATGACTTAAGCCCTTATGTTGGTGATGAGGTAGAACTTGCTGAGGAATATTATTTTAAGGCTATGGTTTTAATTAGAGATCAAACTGATTTAGAAAAAGCGAGCGAGCTTTTAACTATGGCTAGTAACAGTTATTATATTGCTGTGAACACAGGATACGCTCTTTATATTGCTGAGCTTAGAGAGGATATATCCTCATTAAAAGAAAATGTTACTAGTGTTAATGAAATGTTTTATGATGAGGCAGAGTCTTATTCTTTAATAGCAGATAATTATATTTATAATATAGAATATGCTATGGCTATTGCATCACTTATCAAGGCAAAACAAATATATAGCTCCACTCCAGCGGCGCAACCTAATGATACAATGGTTGCTAAAACTGATGATGAGACAGTGATTATTGTAACTGATGATAGCACTGATACTCCTGAAGAGCCTAATACAAATGATACAAACATAAATGATAATAATAATATAGAAACAGTTAGAGCAGAGGCTAAAAAATATTTAGATATGCTTAAAGTAAAAGATTCTATTAATGATGAATCTATTTCTAGACAGTATATTTCGGCGATGTATTTCTATAATAATGCTGACTATAAGTATGATGACATTATGAAAAAAGGTTTATTAGGAACAGATGAGGCACTTGAAAATAAAATATATAGTGAGTTTGAAACATCATTGCTTATGGCTAAGGCTGTTTTACCTCTAAAAATTGCTTATGATAAATATAATGAAATAGTACCAACTAATATGCTTACAGAAGAGCAAAATGCGAATATTCTTAAAATTCTAGGTGAAGCAACAAGTGCATTTGATGAAGAAAACTATGCATTAAGTGAGTCAAAATCTAATGAAATTACTAGTCTTATAGCAAGTGCTAAGGATATGTTTTTTTCAAATAAAATGTATGCATTAGCTTATGCTTCTTTTGATAATGCTAAAAAAACAGATAATAATTTTACAAGAACACAGTTATATAGAGACACTTATGCTGTTTTATATAATGCTCAAGAGGCTTTAGCTATAAATAATTATGACTCTGTCGAAACCTATTCAATGGATGTGCTTAGAAGACTTGAAAAAGGTGGACATGCTGTACCAATACTACCTAAGTATTATTTGGTTAGATATGTACCCGGAAATTGGGATTCATTTGTAAATATTGCCGAATATGACTTTATATATAATGACAGGGTTCTTTGGACTGTTTTATATGAAGCTAATAAGAATAAGATTCCGAATATTAATAATCCTAACTTAATATACCCTGGGGTAGTTTTTGAAATACCAACTATTTCAGATGAGATACGTGAAGGAAATTATGATCCTAATAAGAAGTACTTAATTTTTACAGATGATAATATTCCTAAGCCTGAGTATTTAGAGCCACTTGCAAATAACTAAAAAAGAGTTATTGTAAAAATAAAGATTTGGAGTGTCAGATTAATGAGAAAGCTAAGTATAATTTTTTTAGTGATGTTATCGATTAGCATATTTGCTACGGTACTTATCGCACAGAGGGGGAAAACAGTGAGTGAACATCTTTTTATTGAAACAGATTTAGGAACTATAGAGATAAGGTTTTTTGAAGACAAGGCTCCTAAGCATGTAGAGGCGATTAAACGTTTGGTTAATGATGGTTTTTATAATGGTACTTTATTTCATAGAGTTATACCAGGATTTATGATTCAAGGTGGAGACCCTAATAGTAAATTACCAGACAGAAGTGCTCATGGTACAGGTGGACCCGGTTTCATAATACCTGCTGAGTTTAATGAAGTATCACATAAACGTGGTATTGTTTCTATGGCAAGAAGTCAGAGCATTAATAGTGCAGGATCACAGTTTTTTATATGTGTTGCTGACTCTACTTTCCTTGACAGACAATACACTGTATGGGGTGAAGTTGTAAATGGTATGGATACAGTAGATAAAATAGTTGCTGTAGAAAAAGATGCTAATGACAATCCTCTTAAAGCTGTCAAAATGAATAAGGTTTATATTAAGTCAGTAGAATAATTATTGTTATTATTACAATATATTAAAAATAATCCCCTTAAGCTTTTAAATAACTTAAGGGGATTTTTTATTGAGTTTAGATTTACAATTAATTAGAAGTGTATTTTTCCAAGTAGGTAGTGGCGATTATCTGTAGCCCCTTGATATCCAACACTAAACTCTGAATTAAGTGCTTTAAATTTAAGATAAAGACTATATTCAAGTAAGAACATCTCTTGACTTGTGTCTTTTGATATATAGAATAATTCTCTAAGAGCTATGTTTACAATATTCCATTCAAGTGATTGTTCAAGTCTAACATACTGTGCATCACTTTCACGCCATGTATATTCAGCTATTAAGTTAAGCCAAAGATCCCCTCCTACAGGAAATACTGAAAATGGTTGTCTATAAACAACTGATGCTTGTACTAATGATTCAAAAATTTCTTCTGTGTATATAGAAGGGTCTTCTCTATTCTCATGTTGATAAAGTAGTCTTACTAATACATTAGGTAAGTTTAGTCTAAACATTACAGCTTTTGGAATGCTATGTCTATAATCGCCTTGTGAGTATGCAAGTTCAGTATTGTTTCCAATAAATCCAACTCTCATACCGGGACCATTTAAAGCAATAGGTATATACCAGTGTGGGGCATCATAAGCTGTTGGATTTTTTCTGTCAGTATAGTGAGGCATAAGCATATATGTTGTAGTATTAATGTCATAAGTTGCTTTACCACGTAAAGATATTAAAATATTATTTAATGCTACAAATTGAACTCCTCCATCATAAAGACCTATATTATTTCTCATAAATTCATAATCATCATCGGGGTTGTGAGTATCAAAAAAACCGTTTATTGTTATAAATGGTGTAATACTAAAATATTTAGTATCAAATGTTTTGGCTACATTAAAAAAGATATTGTCCATCTTAAATGTGTTATTATGTATTCCATAAGAATAATACATATCCATGTGTACTTCTATTGTTTTAACTCCAGCAATGAACGCAGAATCATTAGTGTTTACTTCAGTATTTAGAGGTCTCTTATAATCATCTCTTATATAATCGTATGGAATATATTGAGGCAATAGTCTATCACGACTCTTAAATATCTCCATAGGAGAGTATTTTTGGGCTGGTGTTTCTTGTGCCAAAAGAGTGAATGCAGAAACAAAACATAAAGTAAGGGTAAGAATTTTTTTCATATTGTTTTAATACCTTAAAATTTGATTGTGTATTTTTTATATACCGTGTTTTTGATTCTAAACTAAAACAACAATTTGTCAAACATATTGATTATGTTAAGTTTATTTTTTTATTGAGTGAATCCCTTAGTTTTTTCGAATTCTTCTATATAAGTTTTTATAGACTTGGCAATAGATTTTGATATTTCTTTTTGAAAAGAACTTGATTTAAGTAATTTCGCATCTTCAGCATTTGTTATAAACCCAAGTTCAACAAGTACCGCAGGCATGACAGAGCCTTTAAGCACCCAAAATAAAGCACTATTTACAGGTACGCTTCTTTTAGAAACACCTTTAATTTTTTGTGCATTGTCAACTATAATTTGAGCAAGCCTTCTACTTTCTTTTTGATATTGTTCAATTAACATATAATAATATGATGTTTGACTATAATTTGTATATTTGCCAAAACTACTACTTTCAAAGTTTACAGCAAAATTATTTTCAAACATAGAAACAGCTCTTGCATATTCACTAGATTCTTGTGCACTTAAAAAAAATACTTCAAAACCTTTAGCTGATTTACTAAACGAAGCATTTGCGTGTAGGCTTATAAATAATGAATTTTTAGGGGTGTCTGTGTCGAGTAATGCTTTTTTATTTGCTATTTCTGCTCTTTCATACAAAGTATAGAAAGTGTCATTTGTTCTTGTCATAACAATTTTTACATTCGGCAGTATTGCTTTAATCTCTTTTTCAAGCATTAAGGCAATTGGGAGTACAATGTCTTTTTCATAAATATTGTTAACGCCAATTGATCCAGGGTCTCTCCCACCATGTCCTGCATCTATTATTATAACTTCAATTTTATTATTTTTAGATTCGTTTATAACTTTTGTTGTAGTGAAAGTTTTTTCGACTGGTTTGCTATTAATATGCTTTATGGTTAAAGAGCCTCGTTTTTCTTCTACAATTTCTAATTTGTTATCAAATATATTTTTGACTATGTGGCTCGGAATATAAAAAGCATCACTTTTACTTTCAGGTTTTTTATTCGCTTTTTTTATTTCGTTCCCATCTTTATAATATTCATTTCCACTGATAATATTTATGTTGTTGTCGATAGTCAGTTTTTTAAGTATAGGGTCATATTTATAACTTATTTCATATTCTTCTAATATACTAAATACATCAACAAGTGCATTCTTTACTATAAATTTTTTCTCTTGTGTATATGCATTATAAAAACAAGTGTAAGTAAGTAGTATAGCGTAAAAAAATATTTTCATAAAAGTTTAATTTTCTTCAATATTCTCAGTATGCTCACATTCTTTATTTAGACATGTTTTTGTTGCTGTTTTGTTTTTTCCAGCTTTCTCAACCATAATCCATCCACATTTAGGGCAAGGATCTTTTAAAGGTTTATCCCAACTTACAAAATCGCAATTAGGATATTTTGAACATCCATAAAACTCACGTCCACGTTTTGACCTTTTTAATGTAATGTCACCACCACATTTAGGGCATTGAGCAAGTGATATTCCTTGAGTATTTCTACACTCAGGAAAACCAGAACAAGCTATAAAATATCCAAAGCGACCAAGTTTCTTTATCATCTTCTTTCCACATTTTTCACAAACGAGGTCTGTTTCCTCATCAAAGAAGTCCTTCATATTTTCAATACGCTCTTTCGCTTCTTCTAGAGTTTTTTGAAATGTTGGATAAAAGTCAGAAAGTATTTTATTCCACTCTAAGTCTTCTTCCTCAATTTTATCTAAATTGTTTTCCATTTCTGCAGTAAAGTTTATATTTACTAAATTAGGGAAATTCTCGCTGATAAGCTCATTAACAAGTTTACCAAGTTCTGTCGGTATAATTTGCTTACCTTTTCTTTGAACATAATGCCTTGATATTATAGTTCTAATAATTGGAGCATAAGTGGAAGGTCTACCAATTCCTGATTCCTCAAGAACTTTAACAACCGAAGCGTCATTATATCGTGGTGGAGGCTGCGTAAAGTGTTGCTGTGGATTATATTCTACAAAATCACATAAGTCGCCAATTTCAAAATTGAGTGCTTTTGATGACTTTTCTTTGTCTTCCTTATCCATAGTTAAAGCTTTCATAAATCCGTCAAACTTAACTTTAGATGATGACACTGAAAACTCAACAGCCCCCGCATTTATAATTACTCTATTTGTCTCAATTTTTGCTTGAGGCATTTGTGAAGCAACATAATGCTCCCAAATTAATTTATACAATTTATATTGGTCTGCTTTTAAGTATTGCTTAAGTTTATCAGGACTAAAAAATACATTAGTAGGCCTTATTGCTTCGTGGGCATCTTGAGCCGATTTTTTTACAGAATATGTAGGGGGCGTTTCTGGTAAATACTTTTCACCGTAAGTTGCTTTTATAAACTCTCTTGCTTGCTCTTGTGCTAAAGGAGATATACGTACACTGTCAGTTCTCATATAAGTAATAAGTCCTGTGGAGTCGCCTGCGATGTCAACGCCTTCATAGAGAGACTGTGCTATTTGCATCGTTTTAGAAGAATTATATCCTAGAATGCTACTAGCGGCTTGCTGAAGCTTACTTGTTGTGTATGGTGCTTGTGGGTTTCTTACACGTTCTTTTATTTCAATGTTAGCAACTTTATATTCTTTATTTTCAAGTTCTGCTATAACAGTGTCAACATCTTCTTTTCTTTTAAGTTCAAATTTCTCGCCATTAAATTTTTGAAATTGTGCAGCAAATTCTTTTTGATTATGATTTAAGAATACTTCAAAAGTCCAATACTCTTCAGGAACAAATGCTTCAATTTCCTCTTCTCTATTACATATTAATAAAAGTGCTATACTCTGAACTCGTCCTGCTGAAAGTCCTCTTTTAATTTTTTCCCAAAGTAATGGACTTAAGCTATATCCAACAATTCGGTCGAGAACACGGCGAGCTTTTTGTGCGTTTACTTTAGCAATATTAATATCACGAGGATTTTCTATTGCCTCATATATAGCTTCTTTTGTTATTTCATGGAACACTATTCTTTGTATAGGTATATTTGGATTTACTTTTTTTATACTATTGCCAATATGCCAAGCAATACTCTCCCCCTCTCTGTCATCGTCAGCTGCGAGTAACACAGCAGTTGATTTTTTCGCTTCTCTTTTAAGGTCGTTGAGTATTTTAGCAAGCCCTCTAATTGTAATGTATTCAGGTTCAAATCCATTTTCAATATCGATTGCAAGTCTACTTTTAGGTAAGTCTATTAAATGCCCCATAGATGATTTTACAATATAATCATTGCCTAAATACCTATTAATAGTTTTGGCTTTTGTAGGGGACTCAACTATCACTAATGTTTTTTTTACTTTCTTCTCTGCCATAAATTATCCTTCAAGTTTATATACTTTGCCTTCCATCTGATTAACAATACTTTTAAGTTCAAGTTGCATTAAAACACTGCTTGCTGTTTGTATGTTCATATTTGATTTTTCTACAATATCGTCTAAATGTATTTTTTTATTACTTAATATAATTTTATATATTATTTTCTCATCTTCAAGTAGATTTAGAGTATTTATATTTTTTTCTTCTGTTTTAGGGTTTTGATTTACATTTTCAGTAGGATTTCTTGCATTATCTTTTTCAGTTAGATTACTTTCATTATATTTTTCAGTTTTTTTAATGGGCTTTCTAATTTGTGTTCCAGAGTTGTTTGTTGACTCTTTAATTATTCCACCTTCAAAGTATTTATTTTTCATTTTTACATATTCACTGTCAACTGAAAATATAGCATCAAAATCTTCTAATATATCTTTTACACTATGAGCTATTTTAGCACCATCCTTATAAAGTTTATGATTACCAAAAAAGTGATCATCCTTTTCGTTATATGGAGCAATATAAACATCACGTCCTTGCTCAAGTGCATAGTCCACAGTAATTAAAGCGCCTGATTTACTTTTAGCTTCAACCATTATAGTGAGAAAACTCATGCCTGATATAATTCTATTTCTGCGTGGGAAATTTTTTCTGTCAGGGCCAACACCTGTAGCAAACTCACTTATTATAATGCCTTGTTCAATTATTTTGTCATAAAGTTTAATGTTTTCAGATGGATAAACAATATCTATTCCATTTCCAAGAACAGCTACGGTGTTACCAAGTGTGGACAAAGCCCCTCTATGTGCGGATGTGTCAATTCCTTTTGCGAGGCCTGATACTACGCTAATATTAAGTGATGATATAAATGACGATATATCAAAAGCGTATTTCATACTACTTTCACGAGCTATTCTTGTGCCAACTACTGCGATTGAGTTACGTCTTAAGTGTTTAAGGTCGCCTTTAGTATAAAGTATATATGGTGGGTTATCTATTTGTTTTAGACTAAACGGATACACATCTTCAAAAAAACTTATTATTTTAATATTTCTTCTATCTGAGTCATCTAGTATTTTTGTGGCTTTCTCGAGTGCTATGTCTTTAGAGAAGTTTTTTACAGCGGGTCCTCTAAATCCTCTGTTTAGAGTATTAAGTATTTCTCTGTCATTGCTTAAAAATATATTTTCTATAGATTTATAGTGATTAATTAAATGTGCTATTCGCCTGTCGCCTATGCCTTCTACCTGACTTAAGGCTATTAAGTATAGTTTATTTTTTTCTATCATTATCTTGCTGACAGCGTCCTCATATTAGCTTCTGCTGTTTGTTTCTCTTTACTTGTAGATGTTTCTGAGTTTACAATATTTCTATATAATTCTATTGATCTTTCAAAGTCGCCAAGTGAATAATATATTCTAGCACCTACAAATAAATAATCAGTATTGCTACCATTTATTCTTAAAGCATTTTCTATATATTTACTAGCCTCTTCATATTGGTCTTTATGAATACCTAAAAGAGATGCTAATGCTGCATTATAATTTGGGTTTGCATTGTCTTTGTCAAATGAAAAACGTAAATTGTTTAAGGCTCTCTCAAAAAATTCATCTTTTTGTTTTTCTGTGTCAGCACTTTCAGTTAAGTTCATATATGATATTCCAAGTCCATAACGTAAATAGGGGCTATTTGGTAATATTTTTAATGCCTCTGTAAAGTATTTTGCCGAATAAACGTATTGTGCTTGTGCGAGGCTTCTTTCAGCAAGTGTTCGGTATACGGCAGCTAATCTGTCTTGTGCATGTATTTTTTCATTTATAATTTCTTGATATTCTTTTCCAGCTTGTATGAGAGCGGCATCATCATCTTCGTTTTTACCTTTCTCATATAAACTAAAAATTTTATCACGTTTGTTTCTTCTTTTAAAAGTATCAATTGCACATGAGTTCATAATTAAAGACATTAAAAGTATTATGGTTAAAGTAATGGTTTTATTCATTATTTATGTATCCTGAATTATATATTTTAGATAAACTACGACTTAAAGATTACAATATTCTTATAAAAAAAGCAAAGCTCTTTTATTTATATTTTTTATATAATGTGAATAAATATTGCAATTTAACTATTTATTGGTATAATAACTCCCATGAAAGTTTTTATTACAACAGCATATTATATATTTTTTGGAATAATTACTACAGCTGGTGTAGTAATTGTTATTTCTATTGTTTACGCTTTAACCATGCTATTTACTTTTAATAAGAAATTGGGAAGAAAGGCGTCTCATTTTATTGCTAAACTATGGGGTAGGATAACAAGTGAGATAGCATTTTTGAGGGTGCATATAGAGGGACTTGAGAATTATGATAAAAATAAACTTTATATTATAACAGCAAATCATCAAAGTGCATTCGATATACTTTTTTGTCTTATGATATTAAAAGGCGAGTTTGCGTTTTTAGCAAAAGACACTTTGTTTAATATTCCTTGTTTTGGATTTGCGATGAAGTGTGCAGGATATATTTCTGTAAAAAGAGGAACAATTGGGGCATTAAAATCGATAGATGATATGACTAATGTTATGAGTAATAATATTAGTTTGCTAATGTATCCTGAAGGAACTAGAAGCATTACAGGAGAGATTGGGAAGCCAAAAAAAGGCATGCTTAAACTCGCAGAAAGATTTCCTGATGTAGAGATACTTCCAGTTGTGTTTGATGGAACTCGTAACGTTTTGAAACCTAAATCTTTGAAAGTAAGTCTTTTTAAGAAAGCTAATGTACGTTTTCTTAAGCCATACAAAATGAGTGAGTCAGGTTTGACAGATAATGAAAAACTCGATTATTGGTATAATCTTATGAGTTCAAATTATAAAGAAGTTAAAATAAATTAATATATAATTATAAGGGGTGTTTCTATGCGTATTTATGATTTTAGGTCTGACACTATAACGCGTCCAAGTCAAGCTATGCGAGATGTAATGTATAAGGCTGAGTGTGGGGATGATGTTTATCTTGAGGATAATACAGTAATTGAACTTGAGAGATTATCAGCTGAGTTTACAGGAAAAGAAAAAGGATTATTTGTTAGTAGTGGAACTATGGGCAACTTGCTTCCACTTATGATTTTCGGTGGTATAAGAAAAGAAATAATAGTAGAAAAAAAATGTCATATACTTCATTATGAACTTGGTGGAGTGTCGTCTTTAGCATCGCTTATGCCTGTAGCAATTGAAACTGAAAAAGGAATACTTACAAAAGAATTAGTTTCAAAAGTAATGAATGATAATCCTCCTTATTTTTTAGGGAAAACATCTATGGTAAGTGTTGAGAACACACACAACAAAGCAGGTGGTACATGCTACCCACTTGACACATTAAAAGAGCTTTATGATTATGTGAACTCTAAAAAAGTTTATTTTCACATGGATGGAGCACGTGTTTGTAATGCAGCAGTTGCACAAGGCACTACAGTTAAAGAAATATCTAAATATACAGATTCTATAACATTTTGTTTATCTAAAGGTTTAGGTGCACCTATGGGGGCTATGCTTTGTGGAGATGCTGACTTTATAGAAGAATCAAGAGTTTTTAGAAAAATTATTGGTGGAGGTCTTAGACAAATTGGTATTATGGCTTCAGCTGGTATTTATGCATTAACAAATAATATACCAGATCTTGAAATTGACCATAAAAATGCTAAGTTGCTTGCTAATGCCGTAAATGAAAGTGGCATGGGTAAAATTGATTTAAAAGATGTTGAAACAAATATTCTAGTATTTGATACATTTGATAAAGCAGAACATGTTTGTAAGGTTTTAGAAAATAATGGGATCAAAACAATTGTATTTGATGAATATAAATTACGTATGGTTACACACAGAGATATAAGTGAAATCCAAGTTAAAGAAGCAGTAGAGATTATGCTTAAATGGAAGTCACTTAGTTAAAGTATGGATTTAAACGAGTCGCAAATAGAGGCTATAAAACATAGAGAAGGCCCACTTCTAGCACTTGCTGGTGCTGGTAGTGGGAAAACTCGTGTTATCACCGAAAGGATAGTTCATCTAATTAAAACAGGAATTCCGCCTGCTCAAATACTTGCTGTAACTTTTACAAATAAAGCTGCAGCCGAGATGAAGGATCGTGTATATAAATCACTAAAAACAAAACCTAAACATATAGTTATAAGCACATTCCATTCATTTTGTGTGAGAGTGCTTAAAGGTGAAATTGATAAACTAGGTTACAAAAAAAACTTCACTATTTATTCGACCAATGATTGTAAAACTCTTATAAGAACAATATTAAAAGAACTTAAAATAAGTTTGCTTAATTATGATGAGGGTTTATTTAACTGGTATATAGATGGCTTTAAGAACAAGCTACTTAAACCGCATGAAATTACACCAAAAGATGATATAGAGACAATGGCAGTTAAAGTGTATGAAGTTTATCAAAAATATTTGAAAGGCTATAATGCACTTGATTTTAATGATTTAATAAACCTTACAATAGAGTTATATATTAAGTTTCCTGATGTGCTTGATAAGTTTCAAGAGCGTTTTCGTTTTATTATGGTTGATGAATATCAGGACACAAATCAGGCTCAGTATAAACTGATAAGTTTGCTTGCTTCAAAATATAAGAATATATTTGTTGTCGGGGATGATGACCAAAGTATTTATGCTTTTCGTGGTGCTGATATTTCTAATATAATGTCATTTGAAGAAGAGTACCATAATGCTAAAGTTGTTGTACTTTCAAAAAATTATAGAAGCACAAAATCTATACTTGAGGCAGCTCATTCTGTAATAAAAAATAATAAGTCGAGAAAAGACAAAAAAGTTGTTGCCGAAAGTGAAAAAGGAACTCCTCCAATTATAATGCCTTGTGAAGATGAGCGTGATGAAGCGTCATATATAGCGGACTCTATAGTAAATACAATTTATCATAAAAAAGTAGATTATCAAAATTTTGCTATTCTTTTTAGAATGAATGCACAATCGAGAAGCTTTGAAGAGGCTTTAAGAATGCGTTCAGTTCCATATACTGTAGTTGGTGCTTTTCAGTTTTATGATAGGAAAGAGATTAAAGATATACTCGCTTACTTAAATTTATTTGTTAATCCTGAAGATGAAGTGTCTTTATTAAGAGTTATTAATTTCCCTAAAAGAAGCATCGGGGCAACGGCTATGACTAGGCTTAATGAAAAAAGTATTAATGATGGAGTATCTTTATATGAGACGCTTTGGAAGGCTAGTGAGATGGACGACATAGCACCTAAGGCTAAACTTGGTATAAAAGACTTCTTAAATATTATAGAGCATTATAACGAAGTTTTTTTTGTTGATAAAAATACAGTTGATTACCCAAAACTTTATGACAATATAAATAAGTTTTTAGATGAAATTGCATATCACAATGAAGTTATAAACACTAGTGACACAAAAGAAGTTGCTACTAAAAAAATTGAGAACGTAGAGTCGCTTATGAATGGCATAATGGAATATGAAAAACACAATAAAAATGCCAACTTAAAAAATTATTTAGACAAAATACTTTTAATGTCTATAGAAGAAAATGACAAAGATGAAGAGAAAAAGAATGTTATGCTTATGAGTATACATGCGGCTAAGGGGCTTGAGTTTCCTTATGTATATATTGCAGGTATGGAGGAAGGCATTTTACCGCATCATAAAAGCTCATCAGAGGCTGAAATAGAAGAGGAACGAAGGCTTTGTTATGTTGCTATGACAAGAGCTAAAAAAGAGCTTACACTGACATATTGTAGGTCGAGAAGAAAAAAAGGCGTTTCAGTTGAAATAACTCCTTCAATATTTTTAGAGGAAATGAAGGAAGGTATAGAGGACGCTTATTCAGACATGACTGAGGATGAGTTCTTCTCTAAAATGAAAGATCGCTTTGAACCTTAGTTTTCTTAAAATAATAACTCTTAAAGAAATCGTGTTTTTTGTCGTAAATAGTTATACTATGAAAATTATTTTATTATGCCTTATCTCTTTTTCAACTATTTATTCTGCTGTTGGAATGAAAGAATCTACCATGACAGTTAAAAAAGATTATGGCAATATAATTTATGCTGAAGACCTTTATAGGCTATATTCTTTACCTATGAACTATACAGAAATTGATTTGCTTGAAAATATAAAATTTCTTGAAATGGCATTAGATGCTCCTTTCGATTTTGCTAATAGGGCATTTGCTATTATAACAACAGAAGAGTCTTATCAAAAATATAAAGACTTACTTCACATGCAGTTTCGTTATCTTATAACTCAAAACTATATTTACTTGGCAGGCTTATATGACAAGCCTAATTATTATTTTTATAATGATCAATTTAAAGGTGATATAGAAAAGAGTTTAGAATATGCTAAGTATTTTTATTTGCTTTCTCAAGAGAGTTGGGTTGGCGTGAAAGAGTATGCTGAAAAAGTAACCTCAAATAAGGCTAATCTTGAAATGGACAGATTAATAGACAATGCGTATAAAATAAAATATGGCGAAATTGATTATGACAAAACAGCAAGTAGAAAGCTCAAAGAACTTGAAGAGAAACTACTTGCCATTAGGTCGTAAATATTTTTTTACTGTCTTATGCTTTAGAAAGTAAATCTTTTAATATATCATTCACAAGTTTTGGGTTTCCTTGACCTGCGGTGGCTTTCATTGTTTGTCCAACCAAGAAGCCAAATGACTTTTCTTTACCCGCTTTATAGTCGGCAACTGATTTAGCATTTTCTTCTAAAACACGTTTAATAATGCTTTCAAGTTCACCAGTGTCGCTTACTTGTTTAAGACCTTTCTTTTCTATAACGGATTGAGGAGTCTCCCCAGTATCGCACATATCTATAAATATTTCTTTAGCTATTTTACTGCTTATAGTGCCGTCATCAATAAGCTTGAAAATATCTGCTATATCTTTTGGTGTTGGCTTAAACTCATTTATAGTTATAAGTTTTGTGTTAAGGTAAGCATTAACTTCTACCATAATCCAATTACTTATTTTTTTAGGCTGCTTTGGATATGCTTTCACTGCCTCTTCATAATAGTTTGCAAGTGCCATATTTTCAGTAAGCACAGCAATGTCTTGATCTGGCAAGTCGTATTGGTTTTTTAATCTGTCTCTTTTTTGTTGAGGAAGTTCTGGAATACTTTTACGAGCATTTTCTATTTCCTCATCTGTAAGTGTAATAATAGGTAAGTCTGGGTCAGGGAAATATCTGTAGTCAGCAGCACCCTCTTTTGAACGCATACTTTTTGTATTATTTTCTTTAGCGTCATAAAGTCTTGTTTCTTGAACAATTCGCTCTCCATTTTCAACTGCTTTAATTTGTCTTTTTATTTCATAATCAATAGCAGCACGAACATTTCTAAAGCTATTCATATTTTTTACTTCAGCTTTTGTTCCAAGTTCAGTGTCGCCCTTAGGACGTATTGACACATTGGCATCACAACGTAATGAGCCTTCTTCCATATTGCAATCAGAAACGTCTATATATTGTAGTATTTTTTTGAGTTCTGTAAGATATTGATATGCTTCTTCACCTGTTGAAATGTCTGGTTCAGTAACACATTCAATTAGGGCACAACCTGCTCTGTTTAAGTCAACATAACTTAAAGGTCGGCCTGTTTCGTCATGAACAAGCTTGCCTGCGTCCTCTTCCATGTGTATTCTGTTTAGTCTAATTTTTTTGTCATAAGAGCTACCATCAGGATTGAAAATAGTAATGTTGATGTGTCCGTTTGTACAAATAGCTTTATCCATTTGTGTTATTTGATAAAATCCAGGTAGGTCAGGGTAAAAATAATGCTTTCTCTCAAATGTACTTACTTTTTGTATTTCGCAATTTGTAGCAATTCCTGCCTTCATTGATTTAGTTATCATCTCATTGCTTATAACAGGTAATGCTCCGGGATGTGCTTGACACCTTGGGCATGTTTGAGTGTTTGCTGGTTCTCCAAATATGTTTGGGCATGAGCAAAATGCTTTTGTTTTTGTGTTTAATTGTACATGAACCTCAAGTCCAATTACTGCTTCATATTGCATTTTTTTTTTCCTTAAAAGTATTTTAAATATATACCGAATATAATAATATTATATCTTAGCTCTATAGTCAATAGCAATATATTTTAGGTTTTATTATAAAATAAGAATTGTTTAGTTTGCTTGACAATAGTGATATTAAGTAATATAATGATTACGTTATTGTAATATATTTTCTTGGAGGTTTATTATGGCGACAAAAAAGAATACGGTAGATTCTAAGGTTATAAAAAAAACATCTAAGGAAAAAGTTGTAGCTGAAAAAAAACCTACTATCAAAAAAGCTCCTGCTGAGAAGAAAGTTGTAGCTGAAAAAAAGCCTACTATCAAAAAA
>CAMRCO010000021.1 GCA_947040945.1 uncultured Spirochaetia bacterium | reverse complement strand
ATCATTTGATGTCGGAGTTATGTTTGGTATTTCTTTTGGACGACCAGAGCCTAGACCAAAAAAAGAAGCTTTATAAATTATTAAAGTTTGAAATGTGCTAAGTCTCTACACTTAGATTTATTTTCTAAAACAGCCTTGAAAATATAATCAAAATAGTTTAGATTACTTATTAACAATAAAATTTCGAGAGGTTTTTATGCTTGATGTAAATGATTTAAGAAAGGGTGACGCTATCATTTTTGATGGTGAAACATATTTAGTTTTAGAAGCAAACTTTCACCGTGCACAACAAAGAAAAGCTAATGTTAGAACTAAGCTAAAAAATATGAAAAAAGGAAATATAGTAGAAAAAAGTTTCTCATCAACTGAAAGTGTTGAGGAAGCTGACATCTCCTATAAAAAAGCACAATACACATATAACGAAGATAATAATTATATATTTATGATACTCGACAATTATGAACAGGTATATGTTAGTGAGGATATTTTAGGTGATTCTAAATTTTATATACAAGACAATTGTGAAGTTGACCTACAATACATAAATGACGAGATAACATCAGTGCGTTTTCCAATTCACATAAACCTACAAGTAACATACACTGAACCGGGATTTAAAGGCGACACAACGGGTGGTGCTACAAAGCCTGCTGAACTTGAAACAGGACTAAAAATTAATGTCCCTCTTTTTATAGAAATAGGGGATAAAATTAAAGTTGACACAAGAGATAATAGCTACACAGAAAGAGTTAAATAAAGCATTGTGCTATATTTTGTTATAATAATTTTTACATTAATTTTTATATCATTATTTTTTTTGCCTACAAATATTACTCTCATTTCACTTTGTATATTATTTTTAGCAAATGTTCTATTTTTGCGGTCAGTGATAAAACCATTTAAAAGAGCAATTTATATGCTCCCATATTTTTTGGCAGTTTTCATATTACAAGCTATAACATATCGTGGGGAATATTATAAAGTTTTTGGATTTTCTTTAGACAAAACAGGCGTTATATTCAGCATAGAATATTTTATTAAAATACTTTCAATTCTATATTTTTTAACCATAGCATTTATTATACTAAAAAAATTAACTATACCAAATAATAGTTTTTTCACAGAATTAATTAGAGCAAATATATTTATGCATTCAGTAAAAAAATCGTTCTTCAAAGAACTGAATAAAATAAAAAATAAAAATATTGTATTTAAGGAAAAGTTTATATTAATAAAACAAATTACTTCAAACACATATAAAAGCTCATTTAAATATTATCCATATAATGAACACATAGAAAAATATCGCTACATTGAGTCAATAATTAAAACAAACTCACGCTTCTTCACGTCCTTATAGCGTTTTTCAATGCTCGACAAAGAGTCATAGATTACCTCTTCTTTATCTGTTGTAAGGTCAAGGCATATTACAGCGGTTCTTTCACGTCCAAATATTTTCACTGCTGACAAAAGAACATTTCCAAGCCTGTAAGGAGTGTCGAGTATAATTATTGGGACATTAAACTTTTTTAATTTTAGAAGTTTATTTTCTCTTTCTTTATTATTTCGTGGTAAAAGACCAGCATAATAAAACTCTTTCATAGGGAAAGGAGTAAGCATTATAGACGCTGTAACTGAGCTAACACCTGGAAGAACTTTAATATTAACCCCATAATTGTAGCAATATTCAAGCAATAAAACGCCCGGGTCTTCAAGCAAAGGAGCTCCACAATCGCTTATAAGTATAGTGGTTTCACATTCATTTATTTTTTGAACCAAAGGCTCTATTTCATTTTGTTTTGAATGCTCATTAAATTCAAGCATTGGTTTTCTAACATTAAAGTGTTTAAGTAGTTTTGAACCCTCCTTAAAACTTTCAACAATTATGAGGTCAGCTTTTAGAATACTCTCTTCAAGACGAAATGTGTTGTCCCCTCTGTTTCCAATATCAGTTGCTGCAATGTAGAGTGTAGACACTAATTATCACCACTTATTTTTTTTATTGTATTAGTACTTGAATAGCCTTCTGAAAGTGATAAAATTATAATGCTTCCACCACACTCTTCAACTACATTTTTTTCAGGTATATTATCAAGCAAAACATCTCCGCCTTTAACATATATATGAGGTGAAAACATTTTAATAGTATTAATAGCTGTGTCCTCACAAAAAGAAACAACATAATCAACACATTCTAAATGAGCAAGCAAAAGCATTCTGTCATCTACTTTATTAATTGGTCTTGTCTCACCTTTAAGCCTTTTTACAGAGCTGTCATCATTTACAGCAACCACAAGTATATCACCAAGCTTTTTTGACTCAGCCAAATATTTAGCATGCCCAACATGAAGAATATCGAAGCACCCATTTGTAAACACAATTTTTTTATTCTCTAAAATACTCTTAAGTGAGTTCCTAGTATATATTTTATTTTCCGCTTTAGTTTTCATTATTTTTAATCAAAACAATACACTTGCCAAAATTCTCATAATAAAAATCATCAGTATATAAAGATATTAAAAATATACCTCTGCCATAAGGCTGAAATATATTTTCTTGCGACTGAGTAAGTTTAAGCATAGCATCTGTATAATCGAATCCTTCTCCTTCGTTTTCAACAGATATTTTTATAGAGTCATCAGAAAACTCAAAAGTTATTCTAACATCTTTACTATAATCCTCTTTATTTCCATGCACAATGGCATTTATTAAAGCTTCTTCAAAAGCGACTAATAACGAATCGAAATTATTAAAATTATTTAGTGTTGCGAAATCAACAAAATACTTTGAAACAATAGGAACATAACTTCTATCACTAGGTATTTTTATATCGAAGTTTTTATTTGTCGATAAGGAAACTAAATAATTGTCTAACATGCTTTTCAAAATGAACCTTCTACATTTAATTACACTAAAAAATATTAATGTATATATTAGTATAATAAAATAAAATATATTGTCAACTTTTAGTTATTTTTTATTGCTATTTTTTAAGCCTAACATCTGGTTCTGATGGTATCTTAAATAAAGGAATAAATCTGTCCCAACCTGTAAACGTTAATATCAATATTGAGCTAACTGCTACAATAGACATTATATTAAGTTTTATAATATCAAAAGGAGAAAAATTATATATAGGATACACTGTATTAGCTATAGCTACAAAAAATACAGTAAAAGAGTGCCAAGGAATAAGTTGTGACCCATGCACTCCCAAAGCATCAGCATAAGTTGCAAGTCTAAGTCTTAAAGTATACATATCTTTCTCAGATGCTTCCACATGTTTTTCAGTTATATCTCTAATGATAGGCGATATAGTAGCTATCTCTGCTGTTTCATCTGCTAAAGCTACATTTCCAATTAAACATAAAATAGCATTCCAACCCATAAGATGTCTAACTTTAGTGGAGAATTTTACTACAAGATGTGCCAATGGTTCAAATGCATTCATACTATTCATAATACCACCAAAAGCAGCCACCCACATCATCATACATATAGACCAAGCCCCAGCATCACTGAATCCTCTAAATAAAAGCTCATTTAACCAAACATCTAAAGTTACTGTTTTAGCAATTAATCCAAGTATTAGAGAAGATACCATACCAGAGCCTAAGCATATCATTGTATTAAAACCTTTAAAAGCTATACATATAACAACAAATAAAGGTATTATCATATATACAGGCACTTTATCTTTTACTTGATTTAATAAAATAACAGCAGTAGGTCTTTCCTGCTCTAAAGTAAGTAAAGCTTCTTCAGGTATTGATGATATCGCATCTGCTGGATTTCCTGCTACATTAGGTAAATTTAAACTTAATAATATTAGTATTATGCTTGTTACAATAACACAGCCTATAGACCACCCACCTTGATGCCTAACCCTTTTTACTATGTCCACTCCCTGTAACCCAGAGCTTAAAACAGTCGTATCTGATATAATCCCTATATTATCACCAAAACAGGACCCACCAGCAATAGCCCCAACTGTTAATATTAAATTACCACCAACTATATAATTTAGCCATAAAAATATTGGAGCACAAGCTGCGAATGTTCCCCAAGAAGTTCCTGTAGCTAATGAAAGAACACAAGTTACTAAATATCCAACTACAGCTATAGTTCTAGCTGATACACCCAAACTTAAAGCTATGTTAATAGTAGATGCTCCAACACCTGTAGCCATAAAACACTCAGCAACAGCATAGGCAAACATAAGTATAAAAAACACAACAACTATTTTCTTAGCACTTTCTATACCTTGATCAAATACCTCTTGAAATGTATTATTATTTACGTACATAGCAATAATAAGTGCTACAACTGTTGCTAATGGAGCCGCTAGAAGCAAATCAAGACCAAAAATGATAATTAGTATTGCGAAAACTACAATAGGAACAAACTTCAAAATAGAAATAAACGTACCAATTCTTACTTTTTTAGGATTGCTCATAAAGAACTCCTTAAACTAAAATTATGACTTTACTCTATACATTGTAACTTCTCTATATCCTGTAATTACTTTGAAATACCCTTCTAAATACTTATTAGTTTCATCATCCATAACATCAACAAGCAAAGGTTCTGACTTTAAACTTATTAATTTATCCTTAGTTGCTACAACTTTAATATTTTCCTTACCTAATTTATTTATAACTTTATAGCTGATTTGCTGATTCCCTCGTCCTAGTAAATACCCCTGACTACCTGTAGGTGTTATAACAAGATTAACTTTACCCATATTCAAAACATTAAGTATATCGCTTTCTGTTAAATCACTTTGTATAAGTTTTTTATTTAACACAAGATCAATACCTATAAGTGTATTTTTTAGCCCTAGCACTTCCATAATAATTTTAGTTGTTGACCCAGGACCTATTAAATAATAAATATTCTCTTCCATGTTCGAAGTAACTTCATAGGCAATAGTGTACTGTGCTTCTTTATCACTTAAAGGTGTCGCTGATTTTTTTGCTTGAATAAAACGTTGTTCATAAGGGATATTAAGATAGCCATAAAGCTTGGCATGAACATTCCCTTTTCTATATTCATCTTCATCTAAATCAACAACCTCAACTTCTTTAGTAAAATTAGCTTTCCCCTCTATGTACATTTTAATAAGCTCACCTGCTAATTTAGGATTTTTAGCAAAAACCTCTGAATGTATTTTGACACCCGCAGGAACACCAATACATAGTGTAGAGTCCCCTATAATACTGCAAACATTACAAGCAGTGCCATCACCACCAACAAAAACAAGTAAATCTACTTCATTATTTAAAATACTTTTACAAGCAAGTGTAGTATCATTAGATGACGTAGATTCATTATTTAAGCTACTGTATATTAGAGAATAATCAAACCCAAGTTCATGAACAAGATTTTCTCCCATTTCACCACTGCATGTGAGTATTTTTATTTTATCACGAAATGCTAAAAGCTCTGTTAAGGTACTTCTGCAACGAGAAGAAGCCTTAGGGGAAGCTCCTCTAAGTATAGCTTCCTCTAAAACTCCATCAGTACCTTTTAATCCTACACTTCCACCCATACCGGCTATAGGGTTTATTATAAGACCTAATTTAATCATTTATACTTCTTCTTATAAACTCTCCAACTAGATGCCCATGTACTTGGGTCATCCAAACCAGATTCGTCAACCTGATGACATACACTCTGGTGAGGGGCTGTTTTTACTATATCAGGATTAGTATATGCCTCATTAAAAATATACTTTAATGTCTCTATATACTCATCTAAATCCTCTTTAGATGGAGTTTCTGTAGGCTCAAGTGTACAAGGCTCAGCTATATAAAGCGGATGATGACTTTGCCAATAATGCATACCAAAATCCATCATTCTTCTTTGTATATCAGCTGTAGACACTCCTGTTTCATTATAGAGTTTCTCTAAAGTGTATCTAACTTGTTCTATTCTCTGTTTACCTTTAATAAAAGGCGCATCGATACAATCAAGCTCCATTAATTTCTTAAATAAATAATTATTATTTAATACAGCTACTTTAGCTACTTCATATAAACCATTAGGACCCATACTTCTTATCCAAGCATAAGCTCTAAGTATAACAGGAGCTACACCATTAAATAGTCTTACCTTTCCAATATTATGTGTATTATTTATTACATCATAATTAAAGTGATACTTATTTTTTTCTTTATCAAAATCCAAATGTGGTCCAGGTAAATATTTTTCAAGCTCTTCAGTACAGCCTGTAACACCAACAGCAGGCCCACTACATGCATGAGGAGTAGAAAATGTTTTATGCAAATTAAAAAAGCACATATCGAATCCTGCTTCCTTAGCTCTTGTTATACCTAAAAGACCATTTGCATTTGCCTGATCATATCCACATAGTCCACCATTTTCATGAACAAGTTTTGTAAACTCAAGTATATTTTTATTATAAACACCTGTATCCTCAGGATTAGCAACAAAAAACCCTGCCGTCTTATCACTTACTGCAGCCTTAAACGCCTCATAATCAGGATAGCCATCTTCATCAGGATGAATATTAATAATCTTAAATCCTTTTACAACAGGAGCCGCAGCATCAGAAGGATGCGAATATATTGTAGTAATTATTTCATTACGATAATCAGCCTCTCCTTTCTCTTCTAAATATGCCCTAAGTATAGATGCCATTAGAAATATACCTTGACTTCCACCTCCGGGCTGAAAACTAAATCTAACCATTCCAGAAATTGCTCTCATGTATAAATCAGTGCTATGAATTATTTCAAGTATACCTTGCACTGTGTCTTCATCTTGTAATGGGTGAAGACATGTTATATCTGGAAGTCTTGAAAGTTGATCATTAATTTTAGGGCTATACTTAACAGTACAAGTACCTTGTCCTATTTCTATGTTTACATCAGCACCAAGTGTTTCTTGTGAAAGCCTAATATAATGTCTTAATACTCTTGGTTGTGATATTTCAGGTAATCCGATACTCGACTTTCTTTTCATAGAATCTGGCAATAAAGATGCCACATTGCCAACTTTATCCTTAATTTCTTTCTCTGCCATAGGAACTAAAATGCCTCTTTCACCTTTCCCACTAAGTTCAAATATTATCGATTCATCCCATTTTGCTTGATGGAAATTTTTTCTTACTTTACAACTTCTATCTATTCTATTCATTTCTGCCTCCATAATAAGCTATGCTACAATTTCTTTTAATGCTAAAACTAATTTATCAATATCATTTTTAGTGTGAATTTCTGTAACACAATATAGTGCAGATTGCCCTAAGTCCTTAAATTCAACAGATAAATCTTTCCCACCAAATATATTTTTAGCAAGTAGTTCTTTATTAATTTGCTCTACAGTTTTACCAGTTTTACTAAAATCAAGTACAAATTCTTTAAAGAAAGAAGAATTAAATAAACATTCTATTCCTTCAATTTTTGTTAACTCAAGCATAGCATACCTAGATTTTTGCATTATAGTCTCACCAACCTCTTCCATACCTTTTGGACCCATTGTTGCTAAGTATACACCAGCAGTTATGCCCCAAAGAGCTGTTTGAGTTCCTACATACTCTTTAGCATGTTCACGATGATGACCAAATGATGTTCTGTCATAAGCAACATCCCCAAATGCATACTCTCCTTTAACTATAGTTGGAGCTATACCAAAAATTCTTGATGGAAACTCCATAACAAATTTTTCATCGTCCATTGTGGCTATGAATCCTGCTTGTCCGCCTCCATAATTCATATGCATACCTAAAGGCTGAAGCTCACCACACACAATATCGGCACCATATTCTATAGGTGGTGACATAACACCTAATGATATAGGATCAACACCAACTATGCTAATAGACCCATTTTTATGAGCTATATCGCTAATTAATTGACCATTTGTCTCTATAAAGCCTAAATAAGATGGATTTTGAAAATATATTCCAGCTGTTTTATCTGATACCTTTGACTTTAAATCATCTAAATCTAATAAGCCTGTCTCTTTCACATATCCAACTCTTATTAAATTAACATGAGGAGTACAATAGTTTTTGATAACCATAAATTTCTCTTCACTCATAAGTGTTGGAATTAAAACATCACTTCTACCAGTTATTCTAGCCGACATTTTAATTGCTGTAGCTGCCGCTTGAGCAAAATCCATAGTAGGTACATTAACAACTTCCATATCAACAAGTTCAGCCATTAAACTTTGATACTCAAAAAGTGCCTGAAACCTACCAAAATCATTGTAAGACTCTCCACCATAAGCGGTAAGAAATTCCCCTCTACCATTAACCTCATCACATATAGCTGGAACATAATGCTGAGAGCAACCTGCACCTAAAAAATTAATATAATTTTTACAGTTTTTATTTTTGGCAAGCAACTCCTCTACATGTCTCCTTAGCTCATACTCTGAACCAAATGCCTCAGGTATATCAAGACTCTTAGTGAGTTTAAGCTCACTTGGAATCTCCGCATGTAAATCTTCTAAACTATTAAGACCCAATTCTTTTAGCATCTCGTCTTGTACCTCTTTCACAGAATTAGGTATGTACGGATGATTTTTAAAACCTTTAATACTCATTATGCTATTCCTCCTCCATCTACTACAAGTGCTGTTCCTGTAACCCAACTAGATAAATCGCTTGCAAAAAATAATACTGCATTTGCAATATCACTAGGCATACCAATACGATTTAGTGGACGTTTGGCACAGTCTTTTAAATAATCATTCATTTCATTTGTATTTATATTTTTAACGGCTCCTGTTTGAAGCCCTTCATCTCTAAGCATAGCAGTGTCAGTGTCCCCAGGATTTACACTATTAACTCTAATATTTTGAGGTCCATGATCAATTGCCATAGCTCTTGTAAGGTTAACAATTCCACCTTTAACCGCACAATATGCGGCAGCAGAATCTCCTCCCTTTAGACCCCAACCTGAACCCGTATTAATTATACTACCTCCTCCACCTTTTACCATAACTGGGATAACAAATTTTGACATAAGAAATGTACCTTTAAGACCAACATCTATTACAAAATCCCATTCATGCTCTTCAAGTTCAACAATAGTTTTTCTTACTGTAACTCCAGCATTATTAAATAAAGTATTTATTGTGCCAAAATCATTAACTATTTTTTCTACTGTTAATCTAACTTCAGATGCATCTGTAACATTACATTTATAAGACTTAGCAATACCGCCATCTGAATTAATAATATTCGCTTCATCTTCACATTTAGGGTTTAAGTCTATCATGGCAACAGATGCTCCATAAGATGCTAAAAGTTTGCATGTAGCAAGCCCAATACCAGATGCTCCACCTGTTACTATAGCAACATTCCCCTCCAATGATAAAACATTATTTTTACTCACTTATACTCCTTATTAAATATATATTAAAAACTTACTAATAATAATATATTCAAATAAACAACATTGTCAATATTAAATGCTTGATTTTATTGATTTTTTATGATTTAATGCTTGGTAATTCTAAATTCAAAGGTTTGTAATAATGAGAGCAAAACACATATTTGTAACGGGCGGAGTAGTTTCAGGACTTGGTAAAGGTATAACAGCAGCTTCATTAGGAAAGCTACTTAAGTCAAGAGGACTAAGCGTAACTATGCAGAAACTTGACCCATATATTAATATTGATCCGGGTACTATGAGTCCATATCAACATGGAGAGGTTTTTGTAACAGATGATGGGGCTGAAACTGATTTAGATGTTGGACATTATGAAAGATTTACTGATGAGAACCTAGGAAGATTTAGTAATATAACAGCAGGCAAAATATACCAGAATGTTATGAGCAATGAAAGGGAAGGTAGTTATTTAGGTGAAACTATACAGGTAATTCCTCACATAACAAATGAAATAAAAAAATATATCTATAGTGAAAATAATCCAAACAGTAATGTTGATATAATAATAACAGAAATTGGCGGAACAGTTGGTGATATTGAATCTCTACCATTCATTGAAGCAATAAGACAAGTGAGAGCTGATTTAGGATATGAAAATACAATTTATGTGCATGTTACCTTAATACCATTCATAAAGTCATCTGAAGAGATTAAAACAAAACCTACACAGCATAGCGTTAAAGAACTTATGCAAATAGGTATAACACCAGACATGATAGTATGTAGAACAGATAAACATTTACTTAATGAGCATAAAGAAAAAATCTCTCTTTTTTGCAATATACCTAAAGAAAATGTTTTTGAAAACTATGATGCTGACAGTATATACGAAGTTCCAATTATGCTTGAAAATCAAAAAATATCTGACATAGTTTGTAAACACTTTAAGATAGAATCAAATAAAGTTAATCTTGATGATTGGAGTGAGCTTTTACGTAAGCAAAAAGAAATAAAAATAAAAAATAATAGAGTTACAATTGGCTTAGTTGGAAAATATGTTTCTATGAAAGATGCCTATATTTCGTATGCTGAAGCTTTAGGTCATGCTGGAATACCAAATGATACAAATGTTGATATAAACTGGATACAAGCAGAAGACCTCGAAAAAGATGAAGACATTAGTGAAATACTTAAATCTTGCAATGCTCTAATAGTTACTGGGGGATTTGGTAGCCGTGGTATACTTGGCAAAATAAATGCTGTAAAATATGCACGTGAAAACAATATTCCTTTTTTAGGTGTTTGCCTAGGCATGCAACTCATGGCAATTGAGTTTGCTCGAAATGTGCTTAAACTAGAAAATGCTAACAGCATAGAATTTGATAAGGACACAGAATATCCTATTGTATCAATGATGGAAGAACAAAAAAAAATAACTCTTAAAGGTGGTACAATGAGACTAGGTTCTTATAACTGCCTACTAAAAGAAGATAGCTTAGCACATAAAATATATGGTGAGAATATTATCAAAGAAAGACATAGACATAGATTTGAGTTTAATTCCTCATATAAAAATGAAATGGAAAGTAAGGGATTTATAATAACAGGAACTTTAGAAGGAAATGATGAAATCATAGAAATAGTAGAATTAAGCAATCATCCTTTTATGATAGGAGTACAGTTTCATCCTGAGTTTAAATCAAGATTTAATAAACCTCATCCTCTATTTGTATCTTTAATAGCACATGCTAAAAATACTAAATCATAAATATTATAATAAACAAGTTTGAAGAAATATTCTTTATTATAATATTGATGTTATTTTATCTATAGGATTCAAATAATAATCTAGCAAGTATATAATTAGCAGAATTAAACTATTGAAATATATTTTATTTTATTGTATAATCACACAAACACTAGGAGAGTTAGTCTAATTGGCAAGGCAGCGGTCTTGAAAACCGCCGGGCTAATCCCCATGTGGGTTCGACCCCCACACTCTCCGCATAAATTTTTTAATCTATATAGCTTAAAAGCTATCTAAATTAAGTATATTTCTAAAAAATAACCCATAACAAATTCTCTAAAATATAATTGACAAATCAATAATAGTCGTTATACTTATAGGTAGCCCCTTACCAAAAACAATAAAAATGTATCGTAATATTTATTTAAAAGAGGATTGATATGGAAAAGAAACGTTTTACACTACCCATAGAAGCTGGTTGCGAAAATATAGTTAATGATATCATTAAAAAATGGGGTGCTGATGCTGTTAGAAATAGTGACGGCACAGAAATGGACTCTTTCTTTGAGAACTTAGGTCTTAAAATATACGCAACATATTTTCCTACAAGAAATGACCAAGAGTGGGCAAAGAATAACCGTAATGAATTACAGCAAATATACCTACTTTCAGACCGCTTCACAGCAAAATCTGAAACACTAGAAATAGATATTATGCAAAGTTATTTCAGTGAACAATTTGAAATTCATGATGAAGACAGCCCTCACAAATATTGGCAGGTTATCGATAGAACAACAGGCGAAGAGGTATCAACATCTTTTTGGAACTATGACTCAAACACTAAAAAAGTAATAATAAAAGAAACAAAACTTTGGCATGTGTATACAGTTGGATTTTTAGCAAAGCAAATTTGGGATGTAACTCAGATGTATAATCACCTCACAAATGATTGGGGCGACAAACATCATGAAATGCCTTATGACCCTGCTTTTCCTAAAACGAGAGCGCATATTTTAGAGGACTTAGAATCATGGTTAGTAAATCATCCTAATGTAAATGTAGTACGTTTTACTAGCTTTTTTTATCACTTTACTGTTGTTTATAATCAGCATAAACAACAAAAATTTGGAGACTGGTTTGGATATAGTGCGAGTATTAGTGTGCCTGCAATTGAAAATTTCAAAAAAGAATTTGGTTACGACTTAAAGTCAGAAGACATTATTGACCAAGGTTATTATGGTACTGCATATCGAGTTCCATCTCCTGCATTCAAAGACTATATGGAATATCAACAAAAGTTTGTTTCAGATTTTGCTAAAGAATGTGTTGACCTTGTACATAAATATAAAAAAGAAGCTATTATGTTTATTGGAGATAATTGGATAGGAACAGAGCCATTTGGAGAACACTTCTCTAACATAGGTTTAGACGCTGTTGTAGGCTCAACAAGTGATGGGCTAGGAATAAGAATGATTAGCGATATATCTGATGTAAAATATAGAGAAGTTCGCTTTCTTCCATATTTTTTTCCAGACCTTTTTAATGATGACAATGACCCTAGTATTGAAGCATCTGAAATTTGGATTAAGTCTCGCCGTGCATTAATGATTAATTTACTTGATAGAATGGGCTATGGTGGGTATCTTAGTCTTGCCATGAAATATCCTAAATTTGTTGATACTGTTACATTAATTACAGATCAATTTAATGATATTCATAATAAAACAGAAAACACTAAAGTATCTTTCCTACCAATAAAAGTAGGTATTCTAAATGCTTGGGGAAAAATTAAAGCTTGGCAATGCAATCGTACAGGTCATGTTAGTGGTCGTAAAGAATCTAGACCATATACAGGTATTCTAGAGGCTTTAAGTGGTATGCCTTTTGATGTTAACTTTATTAATTTTGAGGACATTAAAAACGGTGTTCTTAAAGACTACAATGTAATAATTAATATGGGTTCAAGAGACACAGCTTGGACTGGTGGGGAATATTGGAAGGATGCTGAAGTTGTTAGCAAAATACGTGAATGGGTATTTAATGGTGGTGCTTTCATAGGGGCAGGAGCTCCCACTGCATGCCAGCATAACGGAGCTTTTTTCCAACTCTCTGATATTCTTGGAGTAGATAAAGAAACTGAAAATACTATTAATTTTTCTAAAAGAGATAAACTTTCAGAAAAAAAACACTTCATAACTAAACACTTAAATATTAAATCAATAGAAACAGGATTTGGAGAGAGAGGTGTTTATGCTACATCTGAGCAAACTGAAATATTAGGATATGACTCTATAGAAGGAATACAGTTAGCCACACATACATTTGGTAAAGGTCGCAGTGTTTATATGTCAGGAATGCCTTATTCTGAAATAAATAATAGTATTGTTTTTCGTTCAATTCTTTGGGCGTCTTGCAATGAAAATAATACTGATGCTGTTTTTTCAGATAATCTTTTTGTAGAAGGTTATCTATATAAAAATAAAAATTTAATAGCTGTCCTTAATAATTCTTTTGACACTCAAAAAGCTATATTAAAATTACAAGGCAAAGAGTATAAAGTTGAGCTTTCTGCAATGAAGTTGCATTGGATAAATCTATAATTAAGTATGTATGAAAAAAGGAGTTTACGTTATGAAAAAAATTATGCTGTCTATGTTATTAATTTTTATGAGCATATCTTGTTCAAAAGGTGCTGGTAAAAATGAGCTCGTTTGGGTTATCTATTCAGGTACAGGTGAGGATTATTTGCAAGAGCTTATGCCTATAGCTGAAGAATACGCAAAAGTCAATACTAATGTTACAATAAAACTTGAAGTATTGCCATCAACTGACTACGATAAAATTATGCAAATTAGAGCTACAAGTAAAAAATTGCCTGATATTTTTGTAACAAGAGTTAAAACAATGAATGCTTATGTAGACCACCTTCTACCATTAAATGAATTAGAAGCTGTAAAAAATAACATTTATGCTGAAAGTTATAATATAAATGGTAATGTACTTGGAATACCTTTTTATGGATTTCATGAATATGTTTATTATAGCAAAGCTATATTTGAAGAATTAAATATAGCGATACCAACTACATGGAGTGAATTCACTAATGCTATAACTAAAATTAAAGAAAATAGCGATTATATTCCTTTAGCTTTAGGTGGAAAAGAAGCATGGACTGCTTATCCTTTTGCTGAATTTGTACCTCTAATTACAGAAAGTGATGACAAAATGTATTCTAGCATGGCATATACAGATACTCCATTTGCAAAAGGAAGTACTCTATATAAAGCATATGATAAAGTATATAATCTATTTGCTATGAAACCTTCAGGCGATGACCCTTTTGGTTATGGATTTCAACAAGCTACAGATATGTTTTTATCTGGTAAAGCAGCTATGATTGCAGCAGGGCAATGGCATTACAAAGAGGGGCTTATTGAAAAAACTACTCCAGAAGGTGCTAGTAATATTGGCGTTTTTTACCTTCCTGTTCGTGATAAAAAAACAGACCCATTCCGTTACATTGTTACAGGCGAAGTTTTTTTAGGCGTTCCTAAAGATGGAAAAAATAATGAAGAGGCTTTAAAGTTTATTGAATGGCTATTTGCTAGTGATTATTATAAAGATTTCATAGTATACAATAGTTATAATACAACTGTAAAAGAAGAAAGTGGAGAAGTTGTTCAAACTATTTTTACAGAAGCATTAGCAAAACTTGATAATCCTATACCTGTTCTTCAACTTCCTGAAGATGATGAGTTTGAAAAAATTAAAAATTATACCGAGTTTCATACAAGAACAATGGGGCAAGCTATGCTTAGCGGTACAAACTTTAATGATCTTATGAGTGGCTGGGATAAAAAATGGACAGAGGCTAGAAAAGATTTAGCTAAATAAATTTAAGGACATAGCACATGGCTAAACAAATATTATCTCAAGATAATAATAAAAAATTATTTTTGATTACTTTTTTGTTTGTCCCTACAGTGTTATTAATTTATTTTATTCTCTACCCAATGGCGAAGCTCGTTTTTACGAGCTTTACCAACTGGGATGGGATTAGCCTAACTTATAACTTTGTTGGACTAGATAATTTTAAGAGAGTGTTCACTACACCAACAATTTGGATTAATTTAAAAAATAATGCTCTATACTTTTTTGCACATTTAATTTTTATTCCAATAGAACTTTATGTAGCTTTTATTTTAGACAGGTTTATACGTAATAATGGATGGTATAAATCTGTATTCTTTTTACCTGTTATGATTAATGTAGTAGCAGTGTCCTATATGTTTTCTTTTTTGTATAGCTCTCAGGACGGAATATTAAATATGATGTTAGCATTTTTGAATATACCACCAGTTTCATGGCTTAGTGATTTAAAAGTTGTTAATTGGTCTTTAACTATTGTTTCTCTATGGATGAATAATGGTATGACAATAATGCTTTTTCTTGCAGGTCTTCAAGCTATTCCTTATGACATGATAGAAGCTTCATCCTTAGATGGTGCAGGGCCTTTCCAGCAATTTTACTATATCATTATACCAAATATCAAAACTGTTATTACACTAGTCATGTTTCTTAATGCCCGTGGAGCTTTAATGGTTTTTGAAATTCCTTTTGTTATGACAAGTGGAGGACCAAATGGTGCTAGTAGTACTTATGCTGTTGGTATCATAAACTCGGCTTTCGACTTTTCAAATTTTGGACTTGCGAGTGCTATGTCAATAGTGCTTATTTGTTTGATTTTAGTTGTAGTTACAGTTCAAAATAAAATTTTTAAATTAAAAGAAGGTAAAAATGGATAGTAAAATTAAAAACCATATTTTTATAGGATTTCATCATATTATTTTTACTATAGTATGTGTTATAATTATAGGTCCTTTGCTCATCGTTTTTATATCGTCTTTCAAAAATTCGGTACAGCTTACACAGCAACATATATTTAGCATGCCAAATCCTTTAGTACTTGAAAATTATGTGGAAGTAATTCAAAAAGGAAATGCTTTAGTTGCGTTTAAGAACTCTTTCCTTTTGGTTATATTCACAATAACAATTAATACTTTTCTTGGAAGTATGGTTGCATATTCTTTAAGTAGATTCGAGTTCAAATTAAAAAATGTTTACTTTGCTATTTTCTCTGTTGCTATGCTTTTACCTTCATTTATTATGGAAATAACACGTTTTGGTATTATATCATCTTTAGGAGTTTATAATACTTTAGCCGCCCCCATACTTATTTATATTAGTACCGACCTTTTGCAAATTTATATATATAAGCAATATATGGATCAAATACCTTTCTCAGTAGATGAAAGTGCTATTATAGATGGGGCATCATTTTTTAGAGTATACTTCAATATAATTTTGCCTCTTATTCTTCCAGCAATAGCAACGCTTTCTATTCTTAAATCTATTACAGTTTTGAACGATATGTTTACACCTTATCTTTATATGCCTAGCCCAGAAAACGCAACACTAACGACTATGCTTATGAATTACTTTGGTAGAACATCTGACTGGGCAAAATTAAGTGCTGGTATTGTTGTCGTTATGCTTCCTAATTTAATAATTTATCTTTTATTTAGAAAGAAAATTCTTTCAGGAGTTACTGCTGGTGCGGTTAAAGAGTAATGTCATAAATGGATAATAACATGAAAAAAAATATAATCTTTTATTTTTCTGACCAACAACGTTTCGACACAGTGGGTGTCTATGGGCAGAAACTTGATGTTACACCAAACCTAGATGAAATGGCTAAAGAAGGTATTATATTTCAAAATGCCTTCTCTTGTCAGCCTGTTTGTGGACCTGCGAGAGCTGCCATTCAGTCGGGAGTTTACCCAACAAAAACAGATTGTTTCATCAATGGAATTTCTCTTCCCCAAAATATTCCAACCATTGCAAAGCACTTTAATGAAGCAGGGTATGAAACAGCATATATTGGTAAATGGCATCTTGCATCTGACAGCTCTTATGACTATGAAACTTCAGCCGTCCCCATTGAAAAGCGAGGCGGTTATAAAGATTATTGGATGGCATCAGATGTTTTAGAATCAACATCACATGGGTATGACGGATATGTGTTTGATAAAGATAATCAAAAAGTAGAGTTTAAAGGATATAGAACAGATAAAATTACAGACTTCGCATTAGACTTCCTAGACAGAAGAGATTCTCAAAAACCATTCTTTTTATTTTTATCACATATAGAACCTCATCATCAAAATGACAGAAAAAAATATGAAGGCCCTCTAGGCTCTAAAGACAAATTCAAAGATTTCGTGTTACCAGAGGATATTAAGTCTCTAAATAATGGAGACGCTTTAGAAAATTATCCTGACTACTTAGGTGCTTGTCATTCTTTAGATAACAATTTAGGTCGCATTAGAAAAAAACTTAAAGAGTTAAATTTAGATGACAATACTATTATTATTTACACAAGTGATCATGGCTGTCATTTCAAAACGAGAAATCATAATATGCCACCCAAAGGTGGAGACGATTATAAAAGAAGTGCTTACGACTCTGCCACTCATATTCCTATGATTATTTATGGCATGGGGTGTTGTCCCGAGCCTATAGAATTGCCTGTTAGCTTAATTGATATTCCAGCAACTTTATTAAAAATAATTAATGTTCCAACTGACAACTTAGACGGAACTCCTTTGCAAGACTTTATATCATTAAACAAAGAAAATATTCCTGAAGACCGATTTGTTTTTATACAAGTTAGTGAGAGTATGGTTGCTCGTGCTGTTAGAAGTAAAAATTGGCTTTATGCAATTTATGACCCCACAAAAAATCCTTGGAAAGAAAAAGACAGCTATCTATACGAAGACTATATTTTAATAGATGTAAAAAATGATCCTCATCAACTTAATAATTTAATTCACAATGATAAGTATCAAGAAAAAAAACTAGAGTTAAGAAAAATTATAAGCCAAAAAATAAAAGAAATTGAAAATATTTCGGTAGAGTATAAAGACTGAAATATTAATTTCTATTTTGACATTTTTATGTCTATATTATATACTAAATGTCAATAGAAAGTTTAGCATTTATTATACTAGACTTACTGGGGCTTTAGCTCATCTGGATAGAGCACTGGTTTCCTAAACCGGGTGGGCAGGTTCGAGTCCTGTAAGTCCCAAATTTTATCTAAAGTAAACTAAAACATTATTAGTTTATACTTAAACATATTAAATCTGTAATTACAATGCTATATACTTTGAAAAGGAATACTTAAATTAAAATGAATATAAAAGATAAATTATCATATATAAAAAATAAAAGTAAATTAAAAAAAATTAAACTCATTGTTTCAGATGTTGATGGAGTTATGACCGATAGTAAACTCATCGTAGATGACAACAATATTGAAAGTAAGTTTTTTAATGCTAAAGATGGAATAGGTATTTATGTTGCATTAAAATATAATCTTAAAGTTGCAATTATAACTGGTAGTAAGTCTATGTCTGTCGTTAATCGATTTAAAAAATTTAAGCTTCTTGAAGATGTTATAATAGGTAGAGATTATAAAATGGAACCACTGCTTGAAATAATAAATAAATATAATCTTAAACAAGAAAATGTTGCCTATATTGGAGATGATTTTATTGATTTGGGACCTATGAATTATGTTGGTTTAGCATTTGCTCCATCTGATGCTGTAGATGATGTAAAAAAAATAGCTGATATAGTCATGTCTAAAAAAGGTGGAGAAGGTGTTGTGAGAGATGTGATTGATATGATACTTAAGTCTCAAAATATACACAAAACCATAGTAGATTATTATACTAATTACTATAAAAACAAGAAGTAGACATTATTATGAAAATTTCAAAAGATATGAAAGTATCGAGTATTGTAAAGTCATTTCGAACTAACTATGACCTCAATATAGAAATATATGTAGCACAAGATAAACCTAGTGAAATAACTCTCGCTGAAATAATACCCACTGATCATAAAAAAAAATCTAGCTTTTTTGATATAAGAGGCAACTCTAAAATATCTGATATTGAAGATATGTTTTTTGATACGTTTGGTATTGATGTTCAAATAAAAAATAAAGATGGTTCTATAACTGACTCTGACCTAACCATATATAAAGTTATTAATAATGTTAAAGGCTATAGTTTGACTGATAAAAATAAAGAAGACAATATAAAAACTAAAAGTCTAGAAGTTAAAGATACAAAAAAAAAGAAAAAAAAAGATAGTGATATCAATAAAGATGATGCTACTAACAATGAGAAAGAAAACACTAAAATAGATAATGAAATTGAAACTACATTAAATGAAAGTCAAGTAGAAACTAGAATAAAAGAAATTGATAATCTATATATAATCTATCAAAAAAAAGAAAACTATAAAGACATGATTAAGCTTTTATCCTCTATGGAAGAAGCAGAAATATCTTCGTATTCATCAGAAAAACTTTTACTACACATAGATAGCATAATGAACAAAGCACATGGCATAGCACATTTAAGTGTAAAAAAAAGAAAATTCTTTTTACTTATTTCAAGTATTATAGTGCTTACATTATTTATTACAGGAGTTACTCTTTTTGTTTTAGATACTGTAAATAATAGAAATATCGCTAAAGAAATAAAAACAATATTAAATGATATTGAAGTCTTAAAAAAAGAGCAAATAGCATTTGTATCTGAAGGCTCAAGTATAAAAGCATCTCTAGTAAAAGTTACAATTGAAGAAAAAATAACTCAAATAAACAATATGAAACTAAGAATGATTGAGCAAAATATAAATATATTTTTGGCAATATCTTTTATAGGCATACTAATTTTATCAATAATGCTAATTAAACTAAATAAATACACAGTAACAAGCACAAGATTTTTTAAATAAAGTTGTAATTAAAAATACAATTTGTTATAATATTAAAACAAACTATTATTAGGATTATAATATTATGCAAAAAAAATTAATACTTAAAATAAATGGAATGAGCTGTACTGCTTGTGCAAGAAGTATTGAAAGAAATATAAAAAAAATAGATGGCATATATGAAGCTAATGTAAACTTCGCCACAGAAACGCTTTCTGTATCATTTGAAAATAAAAAAATAAATTATGAGACGATAAATAACTCTGTTATAAAAACTGGATTTTCTATAGTCAAAGATAAAGAGAATATTGATGCCCTAAAAATGGCAAAATATAAAAGTGATAAAATTAAATTAATTATATCTATGATTTTTTCAATACCTCTTTTTTATATTTCTATGGCACCTATGATACCTTTTATAAAATTGCCCTATCCAAATATATTGTCTCATTCAGAACACCCATTAAACTTTGCACTAACTGCATTAATATTATGTATTCCAGTAATGTTGTCAGGATATAAATTTTATACTGTGGGATTCTCATCACTATTCAGAAAAAACCCAAACATGGATAGCCTTATAGCAATAGGCACAACATCCGCATTTATATACAGCGTCTACTCAACATTTTTAATAGCAAAAGGAAATGTGTCAAGTGTGCATAATATATATTTTGAATCAACTGCTGTAATCATAGCATTAGTTCAGTTTGGAAAATATCTTGAATCAAAAAGTAAAAGTAAGGCAGGAGAGGCAATAAAAAAATTAATAGAACTCTCTCCAAAAACAGCAAGAATTATACGGGACTCAAATGAAATTGAAGTGCCTATTAATGAAATTATATTAAATGATATTGTCGTGGTAAGACCGGGCGAGAAAATTCCTATTGATGGCGAAATTATAGAAGGGTTCAGCTCAATTGATGAAGCTATGATTACAGGTGAAAGTATACCCGTTGACAAAAAAGTTGGAGACAAAGTTATAGGGGCATCAATTAATAAACTCGGTAGCTTTAAGTTTAAGGTTACAAGTATTGGCGAAAATACTATGCTTTCTCAAATTATAAAATTGGTGGAAGACGCTCAAGGCTCAAAAGCCCCCATCGCACATATAGCCGATGTTGTGTCATCATATTTTGTACCTGTTGTTATAGTCATTGCAATTACCTCATCACTAGCATGGGCAATATCAGGCAGTGGCATAACATTCGCACTCACTGTATTTGTCTCGATACTTGTAATCGCATGTCCTTGTGCATTAGGACTTGCTACTCCTACCGCTATAATGGTCGCAACTGGTAAGGGTGCTAAACTTGGTATTTTATTCAAAAACGCTCAAGCATTAGAACATGCAAAAAAAACAAGTGTTGTCATGTTCGATAAAACAGGTACACTCACAGAAGGCTACCCATTTGTAACCGACATAATTTCTAGCGATGAAAATCATACACTTCAAATTGCAGCATCAGCCGAGAACACGAGTGAACATCCTTTAGGAGAGGCTATTGTTAGAATGGCTAAGGAAAAAAATATTGAAATGCTTAAAGTAGTCGATTTTTACTCTATGACTGGATTTGGAGTAGAATGTGTCATAAATGCGAAAAAAGTGTTACTTGGCAATAAAAAACTTATGGAAACAAACAATATTGATACCGCAATGTTTGTTAGTGAATCGGACAGACTTTCTAGGCAGGGTAAAACTTCTATTTATGTATCAGAAAATAATAAACTTATTGGAATAATCGCATGCAGTGATAAAATTAAACATGATGCAATTGAAACCATAAAAAGCATACATAAGCTAGGAATTAAAACGGCAATGATAACAGGAGACAATAAAAAGACTGCCAATTATGTTGCTAAAGAAATTGGAATCGACATGGTTTTTTCAGAGGTATTGCCTGAGGACAAGTCAAATGAGGTCAAAAAACTACAGTCAGAGGGTTTTGTTGTCGCTATGGTGGGTGATGGCATAAACGACGCTCCTGCGCTAACACAAGCCAATATAGGCATAGCTATAGGCAACGGAACAGATATTACGATTGAAAGTGCTGACATAGTGCTTGTAAAGTCAAATACGCATGATGTTGTAACCGCAATAGAATTGAGCCGTGCCACAATACGTAACATAAAACAAAATCTATTTTGGGCTTTTTGCTATAATACTTTGGGTATACCAATAGCGGCAGGTGTACTTCACTTGTTTAGACATGAAATATTGCTTTCAAGTTTTGGAGACGCTTTGGCATCAATTATGGGAAGTAGTTTGTTATTAAACCCGATGTTTGCGGCTCTTGCTATGAGTCTTAGTTCAATATCGGTTGTGAGTAATTCTTTGAGGCTTAATTTGTTTAAGGCAAGTAGATAATATATATATAAAATATTTGCTCGAGACTGGATTTGAACCAGCACAGTGTTACCCGACAGCACCTCAAGCTGTTGCGTCTACCAATTCCGCCACCCGAGCTTTTAAGATATTCTAAATTAATATTTAATTTTTGTCAATAAAAAAAGCCCTGTAATGAAATCTAAATTAATAGAAATATTACAGAGCTTATTATTTTATAATCAAACTTTTATTTTACTCTAACAGCATGTTCATCATAACTTCCCCATCTAGGGTTATGTTTATCTCCGAACTTTCCTCTATCTATTCTATTATCGGTCTTTCCTTCATGCTCTTTAAGTTCAAAAGGATAAAAGTAATAAGTACCAACCCAGTTTTTCCACCAATAGAGACCTCTTGTTTTATTAGGGTAGTCGCTTCTCTCATGTGTATATGTATCACTACCAATTTTTACAGTTCTACCATCTTCACTAAACTGCCATGTTTTATTTCCATTTTTAAAAGTTGTTCCCTTAACTCTATCTTTAAAGGAAGGATCTAATTCATAATTAAGTATACCAACATGCTGTACGCCTTTATAAAGTTTATTTTTATCACTTTCTTTTACATTAAAAATAATACCGCCATATTTAGCATTTTCAGTATTCATTGACTCATAGCCTTCGAAAACAGTTGGAGAAGATTCAGCCTCTAACCACTTTTGTGTTGTGTAAGTAATTTTTTTACCATCACTTGAAAACACATATTTATGAAGCGTCAAAGTATCAAGTCCATCTCTTGTATATCTTAATGAATACGTTTTTCCTTTTTGCAAGTCTTTAAACTCAGGTTTTGGGTCAGTATAATTAAATGTTCCAACATATTTATTATCTTTATAAAGTTTATTTCCTTCTATTTTGAAAGTAGTGCCATTATATTTACCAGTTGTTGCAGTATCTTCTGTGTAACCAGTATATTTGTTAATAACCTTATCGCCATTAACATCCCATGTCTTCTCATTATGAGTAACTGTTTTTCCATCACTTGAAAACACGTATTGATTAAGAAGAAGTGTATTATTAGAGTCTCTCAAAGAATATGTTTTCCTTGCAACAGTTTTTAAGAATAAATCTTCAGCTGGTGGCAGTGGAGCTGTTGTTCTATAGCCTTCTTGCTCCCAAGTTACCCATGTAGGATCTACATTCCATGCTCCCCATGTTGTTCGCCATATCTCATGATCTTTTTGTCCATTATCTCCATCATAAAGTGCAAAACCATATCCACCCCAACTACCAGCTTGATACCGATAGAGTGCTCTCGTTTTGTTATCATAAGTTCTTGTAAGTTTATATACCTCATCACCATTAACAGTTACTGTTTTACCGTCATCAGAAAACACAAATGAGTCATTAGTAAATTTTGCACCCTTAACTCTGTCTAAGAAAATAGGGGCTTCATTATAGCCGTCTGTTCCAATATGTTTATCGCCTTTAAGAAGTTTCTTTCCTTCTATTTTAAAAGTGAATCCCCCATACTTGGCAGTATTCTCATCTACTTTTTCGTAAGCGGCAAAAGTTTCTACTGTTGTAGAAGAACCGTCACCAAACCATTCAGTTGTTTTATGTTCGAGTGTGTTACCATCATAAGAGAATTCATAGCTATGAAGAGTTAAAGTATCAATACCACGATTTTCATCTGTATATCTTAAAGAGTATATTTTATTTCTAAATGCCTCTCTAAATGGGTCTCTTTCCCCTTCTTCATAAGTAACAAAATATGGAGACTTTCCAGCTTTCATAGCACTTGCAACATCAGTATGCTTTTCGTCTATTATAGGGTCATATTTACCGCTACCTAAAAGACTTATAAACCAAGGATAAATTGTAACTACGCCTTCAGCAGTAACATACCCTATAGGGTCATACTCATAAAATGGACGTGTTCCACCATCATCATTTTTGGTATTGTTATCAACAGAACCCCAAGCTACAGGAACCTTATTTCCCACAACACTTTGATACTTAATTGGCACAGCATAAGCAAATATAAGTTTCTTATATGTATCAATTGCTATAACATAATTATCAAGAGATGGCCCTACAGGTGCATTTCCTTTAAATCTATAAAAATAGAATCTCTCCATTCTTTCACCATGCACACCTATATTATATGAACTATCAGGCTTAAAAACAGGATTTTTAAACTTATACATATAATACCGCATACCACTTATAGTATAGCCTTGAGCCTTTATATTTGGACCACTATACAAATATTCATTATAAGGAACATTGCCACCTGTCCATGATGACTTATCTGTATCAAATACATAGAAAGGAACATTTTTATTGTTAATAACAGTAATCCGTAAATTCCATAAATTAAACTTAGCATCATCAAAAATTTCATCTGGATTAGTATTTTCAGGTTTCTTAAAAGGATCCTCCCCTTCTGGAACTGGAGGAGGCTCAGGCACAACTTCATCTGGAGAAGTTATTTCATTACCTGCAGGCTTTAAGTTGTAAGTCCTAGGGTCAAATCCACCAAAAGAATTACCACAAGAGTAAAATGCAAGTGACAGCATGATTAATATCATTAAGTTTTTTTTCATAGAAGTACCTATACAGAGTTGCCTTAAGCTTTAAAACTTATACCTAATGTTAATCCAAAGTCAAGTGAATCAATTCTGAATGACTTTAATGGAGTAGTAGCTGGATCAAAACCTTGTCCAACTGCTGCTACTGCAAGCTTCGAAGGCATAGTTATGTACCCTGGTGCATAAAAATTATATGCTGCATAAGCACCTAATATAAGTTCCATTCTTTCTACTATAGGCTGATAATAATCAATACTCGCTTTAAGAGTAATCATTAAAGGATTCATTTTTTTCATCATGTCATCTGTAACTATAATTGTACCAACTTCTGGAGGAAAAACTGGAGACGAATCCCCAGATGCAGGAGGCTCATCAGAGTAAAACTCATAAGTTGGAGACATGTCGGCTATCATTTTTCCACCAACATTTAAACCGACAGCCATTCTATTCTTAAAGAAATACGCTTTAGTTCCTAAAGTAAAACTAACTACAGGAGTGTAAAATGCATTAAAAAA
>CAMRCO010000020.1 GCA_947040945.1 uncultured Spirochaetia bacterium | reverse complement strand
CTACTATCAAAAAAAAGTCTGTTTTGGAGACTGTTAAGAAAATAAATACTGTGGTTGAAGAAAGAGTTATGGATCTTGTCGACACAGTTCGTGAATTGCCAAGCAATTATAAAGAAACTAAACTTACACTTATTATGAGAGACCCTGACTGGTGTTATTTTTATTGGGATATATCAGACGAGGATATTAATCAGCATAATATTCATTCAAGAGAACTTAAAGTTAAAATATTTCAAATTTCAGGTGTAGATATCACTTTACATAAAGAGCATACTGAAGTTTCAGTAGGTCATATTTTTGGTGACTATTATATAAACCTTCAAACTCCTCATGCTTATTTTATAGGTGAGCTAGGGTATTATGAAAATGGAGTGTTTACAGTTCTTGTTAGAAGTAATGTCGTTTATGCTCCTCGTGACTCTATAAGTAATATTTATGATGATAAGTGGGCTGTTAATGAAGAGATAGTTAAGATTTTGTCAGAGCCATCAACTCTTAGAGTTAGTTTGTCATCAGCCACAATATTTGAGCTTGTTGATCTTTCAGGATTTTCTGGAAGTTCATTTTCATTTTTTAATAAAAAAGATAACTAATGAGAGCAAGTATGCCAGCTAAGTAAAGTGGTGTGTCTATTAGTAAGTAAAATAAATATCTGTTCGAGTATACAGGTTTTCGTATAAGTATTTGAAATATAATGCTACTATATATTACAGGTATAAAATATTTTGTTTTGTCAAAATTGAGCGGGTAATAACCTTTTACTATACCTAAAATCATAGCCATAAGTACAATCACGGGCATTATAGATGTTAGTGCAATTAAATGTTTAATATTTATATATGTTGTAAGCCCAGTTGAACCTGCTATTTTATCACTTTGAGATGATTTTATTTCTATGCTAGCTTGACGCATAAACATAAATAAAAATACCATAGATATACAAAATAAAAATGCAAGAACACGATATTCGCTTAAAACGTCTTCATTTGTTAAAAATATTAATCCATTGAGTAATATTGTTACAGCAAATGATATTATAAGTGATTTTAGAGGGATAAGCTTTGAAAGTATTTTTATATATTTTATTTTACTATCTTTTAAATTTTTGAAACTCACATTGTAGGCTATTCCCATTAATATAGAAAACACTGTTAGGGATAAAGCATCAATTCCTTCTTTGTATGACAACGAAATCATTGCTATAATACTTAAAGCAATTAGAGTGTAGAATACATATTTATTTTTTTGATAAAGAGTATATTTATTTTTATCACTTATTTTAAGTGCATGATTTGTGTATCCATTAATTAAACTCATTGAAAAATAATATAGCCCAACTATAAGAGCTATTGAGTAATTAAACTTTTGTGACAAAATATTATATACAGCAAATGATAATAGTATTCCAGCAATGGCATGTGATAAGTAACTGTCTAAAATGAAGTTAAGTGTTTTTGATATAGCCTTTTTATATTTTTTGGTGTACTCTTCTTTTATTGAGGACGCTACCTCTTCTATAAACCAGTCGGGAGTTGATGCGCCTGCCATAATGCCTATGTTTTTGTATTTTGATAAGTCTATAGAGTCTAAGTCTTTTTTGTACTCAACATAAAAAGCAGGTTTAATTGCTTTTGCTATATTATATAAATTTTTTGTGTTGCTACTTTCTTTGCCCCCAATAATGAGGACAGCATCGTTTCTTTCAGCAATTTCTAAAACTTCATTTTGTCTAAGTTCAGTTGCATTACAAATAGTATTTTTTACTGTGATGTCATTTTCATTATACTTTTCTTTTATTAGTGCAACTAGTTTTGTAAATAGCTTTTGCTCAAGCGTGGTTTGAGCTACAATTAGTGTTTTCTTTGAAGTGGTGGGGAGGCAATCTATACTTTCTTCTTTTAATACAACAAAAGTATCGCTTTTATTAGCAAATCCTAAAATACCTATAATTTCAGGATGGCTAGCATTACCTATGATAATAACTCTATATCCGTCATTGCTGTGTTTTTTTACAATGCTTTGTATTCGTCCAACATATTTGCATGTAAGGTTCACAACTTTATTAGAGTTATCTATTAGAATCTTTTTTCTTTCAGGGGATACCCCATGAGCTCTAATAATAACACTTTTACCATTTAGTGTGCTTGCCCCTAAGTCATCAGTATAGGTTTTGACTCCACTGGACTCAAGCATATCAAGTGTTTGTGGGTTATGTATTAGTTTACCGTCTACGTATATTGTATCACTGGTTTTTGATGCTATGAGGAAAGCCTCTTCTACAGCATACTTGACGCCATCACAAAAGCCTGCAAACTTTCCAATTTCTATACGCATGTTACTTTTTTTGTATCTTGTTACCTTTTATACATCTTGTACAAACTTTCATTTTTTTTACGCCACCATCTATACTAACTCTAATATTTTGTAAGTTAGCACTGAAGACACGTTTTGTCTTAGCATTTGAGTGACTCACATTATTTCCGTTTAAGTTGCCTTTTCCACATATTTCACATACTCTAGCCATAAAAATTACCTCTATATATTGTTATATTATTATATCTTCTATAAGTAAGTCCATTCTATATAAAAAAGGTATTTAAGTCAAGTTGTAATGCTAAAATACTACTCCTTAATGGGGTTATTTTTAGAGATTAATATTTCATAGTTAGCAGAGTTATAAATCTGTAATAAAAAAATCTTGACATTCGAATGGGTAAATGTATACTTATATGAGACGATTTTAAATATAGGTGAAAATATATGCTACAATATGCTGTTATAGGACTTGGTACATTAGGACATAGCGTAATAGGAAGGCTCATGACCAAGCCGTCAGTTGAGGTGCTTGCTATTGATACTGATATGGATCAAATAGAGGCTGTTAAAAATAATGTCACACAGGCTATGAAGCTTGATTCTACTCAAAGAGAAGCATTAGAGGCAATTGAAATAAATAAGTTTGATGCTGTTATACTTACAATAGGTGAGGATATGATGGCGAGTATACTTACTGCATTATTGCTTAAAGAACTTAATGTTAAAAATATCATAGCAAGGTATTCTAATGAAAAACATAAGTCAATATTGAGTATGATAGGAATAGATCATCTTGTGAGTCCTGAAGAGGCTATGGGAATACATATTGCAGAACAGCTTGATATGAGTAATAATTTACTTTTACATGACTTGAGTGAACATCACTCTATTGTTGAAGTTGTTGTTACAACATTTCTTGTTGGTAAAAGTCTTCAAGAGATTGACTTTAGAAAGAAATATAAAATTAATGTTGTCGCATTAAAAAGAAGTAGCGTGAGTATACTTGGTGATACTAAAGTTAATATAAATTGTACTCCTGAACCTAATGATCCTTTACAAGAAGGCGATATTTTAGTTGTGGCTGGGCATGACAAAGATATTGAAAAACTAAGTGAAAATTTCCAACATGAACAATAGTTTAGGGAAACTGTTGATTGTGATAGGAATTATATTTGTTATTGTTGGTATTCTTTTTTTTCTAAATATAAATATTCCTAAAATAGGAAAACTACCCGGAGACATTATTATAAAAACTGAAAACACAACTTTTTATTTTCCAATAGTAACATGTATTGTGTTTAGTGTTGTGCTTTCTTTAATTATGTGGGTAGTGTCTAAGTTTTAATTTATTATTATGATTAATACTTATCTAAATAAATTTACGAATTTAATTTTAGATATGTTTTTTCCAAATCATTGTCTTTTATGTAATAGAATACTTTACTCGAGTAAAAATAATCCTAAATCTTTATGCATTAATTGTGTTAAAAGAAATCTTGACTATATTCACATAAGTGGCTATAGTTTATGTAAACGATGTGGTAGTATAATTGATAGCGAAACAAGTCGTTGTGAAAAATGTATAGATAAAACGCTTTATTTTAATGGAGTTATGGCAATGCTTTTTTATAGCGATAACACAAAGAAGTTAATACTTAATATGAAGTTTGCTCATAGATATTTTATATGCCATGACTTTGCTTATATGCTTATAAATTTTTATAAAGATTATATAAAAAACCATGATATTATTATTTCTGTTCCAATAGGAAAACAAAGGTTTAAAGAAAGAGGATATAATCAAAGTGAAATTATGGTGAGAGTTATCGCAAATAAATTGAAAATAGAGTTTTATAAAGATATAATTTATAGAAAGCGTGAGACTGTTTCATTAAGTAGTGCTAAAAACACAGAGGAAAGAATTAATATAATTAAAAATGTTTTTGTTCTGGATGATAAAAATAAAAAGTATTTAGAGAATAAAAGGGTATTAATTATTGATGATGTGTTTACTACAGGCACAACAGTTAATGAGATGTCGAAGCTTTTGATGAAAGAAGGTTTATGTAAAGAGATAAATATATTAACAGTTGCAAAAACGCATTAAAAAAGGCACTATCTTTTTTAGATAATGCCTTAAACGAAATTATGAACCGGTGACGGGTTTCGAACCCGCGAGTGCAGGAATGAAAATCCTGTGTGTTAAACCTCTTCACCACACCGGCATCTGAGCCACGAAAGGTTCGAACTTTCGACAACCGCCTTAAAAGGGCGATGCTCTACCAACTGAGCTAGTGGCCCAAAAACTTAATTTTGTCCTTTTAGTATACTATAAAACTATTTTTATGTCAAGTATAAAATATAGTTTTATACTATTGATGACGATACCTTACTTTATTATTAAGACAAACAAGTTTATACGTCTAATTTACTTAGTTCCTAAATAAGAATTATTTTCTAATATTTGCTTTCTAAATATTAAGAATACAATAATCATCGGGACTATTGCAACAGTAGCTCCCGCCATAAGCACAGGATACTCTGTACGAGAGTCTCCAAGCAGTGTAGCAAGCCCAACAGCAAGCGTATATTTGCTTTGGCTAGAGTTCACAATAAGTGGCCACATTAAAGAATTCCAGCTATAAAGGGAAGCAAGAACACCGAAAGTGGTAACAGTAGGTTTTACTAAAGGTAGCATCACATACCAAAAAACCATAACAGGATTACAGCCATCAAGTACAGCCGCTTCATATAGAGATTTTGGTAATGATAAAAATGCTTGCCTAAATAAAAATATACCAAGTGCACTAAATAAATTTGGTAGCACAATAGCAGTTAATGTATTACCTAAATGCAATCTTTGTATTAATAAAAATTGTGGTATAAGGTAAATTTGAGAAGGCACCATTAATATTGCCAAACAAATTAGTAGGATAATATTTTTTCTAGGTATGTTTAAAGTGGCTAAAGCAAAGCCTGCCATAGCAGAAAATAAAACTTGCCCTACAGTAATGAACAGTGTTGTGATTAAAGAGTTACCAAGCATAGTAGCAAAAGGTAATTTTTCAAAAACAGTTTTAAATGCTTCTAAATTTGGAGTTTGCGGAATCCAAACTAAAGGCGCTTTTATAGTTTCAGGGTAAGTTTTAAAAGCCGTCATAAACAAATGGAAAAATGGTAAAATACTTACAATTACTCCAACAATTAATAGAGAATGTAGAAGCATTAATTGATATAATGGCATTGCATTTGAGGATGTGCTTTTTATATTAAGTTTATTTTTATTGCTCATAATGAACCCACCTTTTTTGTAACATAAATTGTGAAACTGTAAGTGCTAATATTATAAAGAAGAATACTACAGATAAAGCACTCGCTACTCCTTTTTGATTCGATATAAAAGCGTATTGATAGAATAATGTTATTACAGATGTGTTAGCCTCTCCAACCGAGCTTGTGAGTGGGGTTAATGTAAAAATCCAATCAAATACTTGTAGGAAAGAAATAATATTGATAATTATTACGAAAAATATAGTAGGAGATAGTAGCGGTAATGTAATTGAAAAAAACTGCCTAATGCCTCCTGCTCCATCTAACTTAGACGCTTCATAATAGCTTTCAGATATATTTTGTAATCCTGCTAATAATAAAAGCACATTATATCCTATACGGCTCCAAGATGAGACAAATATTAATGATATAAAAAATGTATTATTATCTCGTAACCATGGCACAGGGTCAACATTAAATATTCCTAGCATATAATTAAAAAAACCAAAGTCATAATTAAACATCCACTTCCAAACAGTCGCTATAGCTACAGGCATAGCAATTACGGGTAGATAATACACAAATCGGTAAAAACTACTACCCTTAAGTTTATTGTTTAATGAAGCTGAAATAATAAGAGATAAAACAAGCACTATCGGAACAGTAACAAAAGCATATTTTAATGTATAAATAAAACTCTCTATTATTCTAGGGTCAGAAAAAAATACTTTATAATTTTCTAAGCCTACAAATGTCTTATCTCCTATAAATGAAATTTCTGCAAAACTATTGTAAATATTTTCAATAAAAGGGTAGATGTAGAAAATGGATAATCCAAGTACAGATGGCAGAAGTAATATCCAACCCCAAAATACCTCTTGCCTATGCATACTAGAAAGTTTTATTTTTTTCATGGGACTCTCTTTTTTTTTATTTTTTTAGATTTTTTTTATATTCATCCATAAATATAACCTTGCCATCAACTCTAGACTCCTCTAAAGCAAATGCAATTAAATGGCTTTCTACTGATTCTGATGCTTGAGTTAATGCCTTAGAGTTTCCTTTTATAGCACTAACAAGTCCTTCTAAAAACCTTGAATCTCCGCCACCATGTCCAGCATAACCATTATTTTCTGTGCTAGATGCTTCTTTGCTTGGGTTAAATGTAGTGATAGCTTTATTTCTATAAAGTCCTTCACCTTTACCAAAATGAGCTATAGTTACCTCATCTTTTTCCATATCGCCTCTTATTTGTCCATTTGAGCCCATTATGTTAATAGTTCGGTTAACAAGGTCTGTGAATGCTGATAAAGAGAATGTAAGATTTACTCCATTGTCATATTCAATTATTGATGACATAGAATCACAAACATCGTTATTGCAGTGATAAACACATCTGCCATAACGACTTGTTTTAAGTTCTATTTCTAGTGATTCTGGATCACAAGCACCTGTAGGATTAACGGATTCCTTAAAACCACCTGTTGTGAGATATGTTTTTACAGAATATGGACATTCTGTTTCATAAGAAGGGCATTCTTTAGAACATACTTTAGTTGCCCCTTCAGGAGCATTTTCTTTTCTAAAATGTTTTAGTGATCCAAATCCTGCGACCTTTGTAGCCTTTGGACTACCTCCCATAATATAGAGTAGAATATCTAAATCATGGCAACTTTTTGAGAGAATAAGTGGGTTACTTTCTTTTTTGTTATTCCAAATTCCACGTACAAAGCTGTGTGCCATGTGAAAATAGCCTATATTTTCTGTATGCTGTATAGACTGTATTGTTCCTATGGCACCGCTTTGAATTAATTCACGTATTTTCGAGAAAAAAGGCGTGTAACGAAGTACATGCGCAACCATTACGATACAATTATTTTTTTCAGCTATTTTTGAAATATTGAAGCATTCTTCAGGTGTCGGTGCCATCGGCTTTTCGAGTAGCATATGAAGTCCCATTTCTAAACATGCTATCGCAGGCTTATAATGTTCGTGGTCAGATGTACAAATAGCAACACCGTCTATTTTTTTATCTTTTATATACTCAAGCAATGGCTCCCATGAAGTGAAACACTTTTCATCTGAGAGTTTATATTCTTTTTTCATATAGTTTAGTCTATCTTCTTTAGGTTCAGCCACAGCGACAATTTCTATTTTGTCAGAATGATCCATTACCCAAGAATGATAACCTCTAGTCCATCTTAAGCCTGCTCCAATTAATGCAATTTTAATAGGTTCCATAATAATTATATCCTTATGTTAAAGTAATACTATAAAAACTTTTTCGCTTGGTCAGAAGCGTCTTTCATTATAGTTGGTATAGAGTTAGTATCTTCTGTCTCTACAGACTGTCTTACTGCTCTTTCATAAATGTCTTGAAACTTTCCCCACTCAACAGTTGAAGGATAAGGGTAACTATTAGTATTAACACCTTGATAAAAAGGAGTTGTGTCTATAGGCATTGCTTTTGAATATTCAGCAATATATTTTTCATTAAGAGGGAAGAAAACACCTTTAGTTGCCTGTATAATTAAGGCTTTGTCAGAGTTCATGTAATCAACCCATTTTTGTGCCTCTTCTGGATTTTTTGAAGATGCTGAAACAATGTCCCCAATAGAGTTTAGAACAGTTTTATTTTGACCATTTATTTTTGGTAAAGGATGTATAATAGTATTTGATAATATTTCATCCCCATAACCCTTAAAGTAAACACTTAGCATAGTAGCCATAGCAACTCTACCACTAGAATATACTTGATATAAAGCAGTTTCAGCATAAGAAGCATAGTCTGGAGTGTATGGAGCTTTTTGAACACTTCTAAACTTTTCGATTCCTGCAATTGTTTGTGGCAAGTCTAGACCAGATTTTTTGCCATCAGGTGACACAAGGTATCCACCCATATTATGAACAAAGTATAAAAAACCACCCTGAGCATCAGCAGATATTCCTAATGCATAAGTATTAGCAGGTAGTAGAGGTTGTAGTTTTTCAGCTATAACCTCAATTTCTTCCCAAGTTACATCTTTAGGAGGTAAAGGCATATTAGCGTCTTCAAATAATTTTTTGTTTATATAGAAACCAACTGTATCCATTCCTTTTGGAAATGCATAATATTTACCGTCACGTTGATATGCCGTTTTCATTGCATCAGCATAATCTTTAATTGAATTATCAATGTTTGTTCCGTATGTTCCATCCCAGTCATGAATTATTCCTGCTTCGTAAAAGCGAGGAAAGTTAGCAATATTGATCCAAGCAACATCAGCAAGACTGTCGCCAGTTGCACCTGCTTCTAGCTTTACCCAATATTGAGCCCATGGAACAACTTCACTAACAATTTCTATGTTTGGGTTTTCAAGCTCAAAATCTTTTTTCATTTCTTCAAAAGCAGGAACAAAATTTAGATCCCAAAAAGTGTATCTTATTTTCACTTTTTCATCACCACTTTCTGATTTACCGCAAGAAACAATACTTAAAAATAGTAACAATACAAGACAACGTTTCATACAAATCTCCTTTTTATAAAGCATTTATTTACATAATAATTTTTTTATTATAATGTCATTTTTAAGAAAACGGTTACTGTACTAAAAGTATGATGCTAAAGTCAGTTTAAAGTATAAAAAGAAACATATTATATACTTTAAACTGTCAATATAAGTGTAGCATAGAACATTTTAATGTCAATATTTTTATAGTAAAATACTTATATTTATCATATAAAACTATATATTATTTGTTTACAAAATAATTTTCCACTAAATTAGCATGGTAATAATATGAACTTGCTTTTTTCATTTATATATATTAAAATTCTCATCAGTTTGAGTGCTGTTAGGTTGTTGCTTAATAGTGAAGTTTTTAATTTTGTTTTAAGAAGGATAAATATTATGATATGTTCTATATGTAAAAAAAATGTGGCGGTATTACATATCAAAGATATTTTTATGAGTGATTCTGATGTTGAGCCTGAAGAGAATGAAGTGCATGTTTGTAAAGAATGTGTTAGCATAAATAACATTTATGAGAAATATATTAAATTAGATGAGTCAATTATTGTTGATGACAATCCCCCTAAAGTTAAAAAAGAAAGATTAAGTAGTAATGTAATTTGTCAAGTTTGCGGTTATGCATTAGGCGAGTTTAGAAATACTAATAGGCTTTCTTGTCCTGCATGTTATAAACATTTTTTTAATGATACATTAAAAGTTATTAAAAAAATACATTTTAAAAGTTGGCATGTTGGTAGACTTCCTTATGAAGAGAGAATATTATCTGAAAAAGCAAGAAATAAAAAACGTCTTGAAGATAGGCTTAATAAATGTGTGTTGGAAGAAAACTATGAAGAGGCGGGTGCTATAAGAGACGCTATAAAAAATCTTGAAAAAAACTAGGGACTTATATTAATGTTTACAGACGACAGTATGCATTGGCTAAACTTTAAAGGAAAAGAGGGGAATATTGTTTTATATTCTTCTATTAGACTTTTTAGAAATGTTGATAACAAAAGATTTATGGATAGAACCTCAGAAGAGGATATTAATGATATAGAGAATATTTTTAGTAAAACAATAAGTAAAACAAAATTATCAAATTATGATTATATTAAACTTTCTAAAGAGAATGCTTTAGATTTATCTATATTAAGAGAAGAGGATTTAATATCAAGTAAAGTAGATGTAGGGCATGCTGGTTTATATTTTAATAATATAAAAAATAATTCTATATTAATAAACATGAAAGAGCATTGTATAATGCAGAGCAAGGCGACGGGCTTAAGCTTTGATCATGTTCTTGATTCTATTTTAGACACTGAAAGTACATTAGATGAGAATATAAAGTTTTCATTTGACGAAAGGTTTGGATATGTTACATCAACACCAAAAAGAGTTGGCTGTGCTATGAGTGTTTATGCTTCTTTGTCAATACCGGTACTTGCTTATTGGAATCCTGATGCTATAGAAAACTTTGTTGATAAATGTGAAAAAAATGGGTTAAAATGTATTTCCAAAAAGCATTTATATAAACAACCCATAATACATGTATGTAACAGGTCTATGATAGGACAAACAGAAAAGTCTATAATTGATAATATGACTTCTGTAATTAATGGGTTAATTAGCACTGAAAACAAGGTGCGTGATAGACTTTTTAAGATTGAACAAAACAAAATTGAAGATAAAATATTTAGAAGTAGAGCTATACTAAGAGAAGCTAGAGTTTTAAGTTACTCCGAGTTTATAGCACACATGGTTTGGCTTAGGGTAGGAGTCTATTACGGCATTTTAGATACAGAAATAGAGCTATTAAATAAAATGATGTTGTTATCAAGACCATATCATATTGTATTAAATAAATTAAATGGCAAAAATATTAAAGAGTATAATATAAATTATGAAAGAGCCAAAATGATTAGAAGTCTTAAGCTCTAATTTTTAATGAAGCCCAACTTTACACTGATGTTCTTGCTCTTTATACATCGCTTGTCTTTTTAATAACAAGTCAAAGTCAATAGCATGTCCGTCAAACTCAGGACCATCAACGCAAGCAAATTTAGTTTCTCCATTAACCAAAACTCGACAACAACCACACATTCCAGTTCCGTCAATCATAATAGGGTTTAAGCTTACAGTTGTTTTTAGTTCATATTTTTTAGAAAGTAAACAAACAAATTTCATCATTATAGCAGGACCAATAGCTATGACTTCTGATATTTTCTCACCTCTATCATATACTTTTGTAAGCATATCTGTAACTAAGCCTTTCTCTCCATAAGAACCATTGTCAGTGCAAACTATTATTTCATCTGATATTTTTTTCATCATTTCTTCCATGATGATAAGTGACTTATCTCTAGCACCTAAAATAACTATTACTTTGTTTCCCATTTTATGATGAGCTTCTACTATAGGATGCATTGGGGCAGTTCCAACTCCTCCAGCGATACAAACAACAAGTCCATCATGTTTTTCAATGTGAGTAGGCTGACCAAGTGGGCCTATAACATCAAGTATGTCTTCACCTACGTTAAGATCCATAAGCTTTCCAGTAGAAAGACCTATTTTTTGTGTTACAAGCATTATAGAACCGTCTTCAGTATTCGCATCAGCTATAGTCAAAGGTATTCTTTCGCCTTTATCATTTATACGTAAAATTATGAAGTTTCCGGGTTTTCTGTTTTTTGCAATATCAGGAGCATGTACTTGCATCATAAATACATTCTCGCTCCATTGTTCTTTTTTAAGGATTTTAGCCATTTGTTTTACCTTTTTATTCTTTATTTTCTGTTGTTGGTTCCTGATTGCTTGAAACTTGCTCCACATTGTCAGTAGTTTCAGGCATAACTATTTCCATGTTTTCAGCAGTAACTTCTACTTTTTCGCCTTCTTCTTTAATTAGGTCAGAATGTTTAGGAATTTTTACACCTAGTCTTTCAACTAGACGAGCTTTTTTACCTTTTTTATATCTTAAATAATAAAGCTTAGCACGTCTTACTTTAGCTTTACGTACTATATCAACATGATCCACTCTAGGAGAGTTCATAAGGAATATTCTTTCAACACCAACACCATAAGATATTTTTCTAACTATAAATGTTTTGTTGTTGCCTTTTCCACGTATAGAGATAACAGTGCCTTCAAAAACCTGTAATCTCTCACGCTCGCCTTCAACTATTTTTACCCAAACTTTAACTGTATCTCCAACCTCAAATGGTAGTATAGCAGTTTTTTTATGTTTAGCTTCTACCAGCCTAATTTTTTGTTCCATAACGGCTTCTCCTTAAATTAGTGTATATCATGGTATTATCCATTGTATTATAAATCGTTTGTCAATCCTATCATAATAGGATAAATTTATCAAGTGCTTTAACTCAAAGTATTTGTTATATTAATAAAATTATTTTGTTTTACCTTCTTTTATATTTCTTTTCAAAAGATAAATGCTTGCATAAACGACAGTTAATATTGAAACTAAAATATTACTGATGATTGACCCTATATCTGCTATTTAAAGAATATTTTTGGTAGTTTCCAGTCAACTTTTTTAAATCGTAAAAACTTATCAAGATCGAACCCTGTGAACTGTGGGTAATTTTCTGTGAAAAATATTAAGCTATTTGGGTGAGTAAAATTATATTTGCCATCTATAATTTTGTATGGGCTACCACTTTCTTTCGTATTAAATGCTTTAAGAAAATAACCATAAATAGGCTCATAAGGAAATCTTGAAGAGTTTAGTTTTCCACTGTCGAGCAAAAAGGAATCTAGTATATAAGTTTCATCACTTTTCTTTTTGCCTACTATATTTTCGATTAAGATGCTTGTATTTTTATAAGTTTTGTATTAGAATATGGACATGTATAGTGTTTTAAATATGAAATTAATGGTGATTTGATAATGATAAGAATTTTTTTTACTATAGTAATATGTTTGGTTTTTTACCCTTTGTCTTTATATACCGATACTATAAGAACAACCGATAGTGTGTCTGGGCTTATGGCGAAAAAGTTTGCTACTATGAGGGGATTTAGTGGTAACTTCCTTGAGAAGAATGATAAGGAAATTTATAGAGGACGAATATTTTATAAAAATCCAAATAAGTTTAAGTTGCTTTATAATCAAAGCGGGGACTCTCATCAAATAGTATCTAATGGTGATACTTTATGGATTTATTTACCTAAAATTAGAGTGATAAGTGAACAAAAAATATACGAAGATGCTGAAGCTGCAGCTTTATATACTAAAGAGGGAGTTAATAGATTACTAACGCAATATAATTTTAACTTTTATGATAAAAGAGAGCTTGTTAGGTTAGACGCATTTGATGATGACGACTTGGGTGTTGATGGTTATACTAGTTCATCATATACTTCTGGAGATGAAAGACTTGCTTATCACATGCTTTTGACACCTAAGCAAGCTAGTGTAGAAAGAACAGGCTTTATTAAAATACATTTATGGATTGGTGCTGACGGAATGATTATACGTATGCTTGGTGTGTCCACTACGAAAATCCCTGTCGAGTATCTGTTTTGGAATATAAATTATCATGATGTTTATTCAGATGATGCTTTTGAATTAGAAATACCTGCTGGTGTTCAGGTGTTAAAAAATGATTTAGTACCAAGATAAAGGATTATTTATTTTTATGGAAACTATTGGAAAAATATTAGCAAATGCTAGAGAAAGAAAAGGTATATCTATACAAGACTTGGCAAATACTACTAAGATAGTATCAAGGTTTATTGTGGCTTTGGAAGATGAAAGATTTGAAGAGTTACCCGGAGACGTATATGTTAAGGGATTTCTGCGAAATATTAGTGATAAACTAGGTTTAAACTCTTCTGATGTACTTGAAATATATAATTTGCAAAAATCTGGTATGCTTTATGCACCTGTAGAGTCTCTACTTAAAAGTCGTACTAAGTCGATTAAAGTTGAAAAAAAAGATTTAAAAATTGAATCTAGCGAAGATTTAAATAGTGAAGCAATTAATGATGATTCTGTAAACAATAATGAAATTAATAGTGAGATTGATGCAGTAGAGCAAATTAGAGGTAAAAATCAAAAAAATAAACTCGATAAAATTAAAGAAAGAAGTATTGAATATGCTTTAAAAGAAACTAGTAAAGTAACATCTGCAAATAGCTCACTTTATTCTGCTGAGCAAGCTCTACTTGTAGTGAGTAGACAAGACTTGCCTGTGTTTAGGAAAAGAAGAGGTTTTAGAAGACGATTTTTACTTCTTGGACTATTGTCTTTAGTAGTTATTTTAGGAGTGCTTTTTTATATATTTAGAGATAATATTAATATTGCATTACCCAAATTTGGAGGCGATGATTCTGAAATTAAAAATGACAATGCGTCAGTTCAAAGAAGTATTGTAGATACGCTTGCTAAACAAAATGTGAAAGAAGAAGACATTATATATTTCAAACCTTTAGGTATATCTGCTACTATTAAGTTTGTAAGCATTGGTAATATTGTTAAAGGGGACATAAATGGTGATGAGTTTGCACTTTCTAAGAGTAGCCCTGTAATACATGATTTAAATGGTAATGGAATAGATGACTTTAGAATGTCATTAATAGAAGTATATGAGGATTTAGCCACAGTTGAGATTGAAAGACTTATTGAAAATAATGCTTTAACTAATGCGGAGGCTTTGATTAATAGTACTAATACAGTTAATGCCACTAATACAACTATAGTACAAAATGTTTCAAACAATAACTTTGGAATTGAGATGGTTGGTGATGTGATGTACTTATATCGTGATATAGAGAAAACTTCTATAAGTGTTGATATGACAGCTAAAGGGTTTGTTTATGTTAGATATTTTATAGACTCTGAAAGACCTGCCACAACAAATCTTTTAAGTGGTAAATCTTTAAAATTAAAAGGTGAAGACGTTATTATGCTTACGCTTGGTGATGCTGGAGAGGTAGTTGTTAATGTTAATGGTAAACCAGTAGTTTTAGGGCTTCCGGGTGATACAGTTAATAAAACTATTAAATGGGTAAAAAACCTTGATGACTCCACTAAGTATAGTCTGACGGTTTCAGATACTAAGTAATATTTATTTTTTAAGGATTTTATGATTTTGCAAACGATATATTTACATTCACTTGGATGCGAAAAAAATACAGTAGATGCTGAGCATATTTTATCTATTATAAAAGATAATGGTTTTTCTATAATAGAGGAGCCTTTAGAAGCTGATATAATAATAATAAATACATGTGCTTTTATTGAGGATGCTAAAAAAGAATCAATTAATTCTATATTTGATCATAGCTTATTTAAGCAATATGGAAAATGCAAAAGACTTATTGTTTCAGGTTGTTTAAGTGAACGCTATAAAGAGAGCTTTCTTGATATGTTTAGCGAGGTTGATTCTGCTATTGGAATACATAATTTAGAGGATATACTTAAGGCTATAAAGGACGATGGTTTTTTTGGTGAAAAAGAATCTAGTGTTTATAGAGAATATAAGGCACGAGAAAATACGGGCAGTGATTTTAGTTCATATATAAGAATAAGTGATGGGTGTCATGCTAATTGTAGCTTTTGTGCCATACCTGCTATACGTGGTATTTATAGAAGCCGAACTATAGAAAATATTATTTCAGAGGCAAGGCTTTATGCAGAGAAGGGTGTTAAAGAGCTAAACTTAATCGCACAAGAGACTACATATTACGGAAAAGATTTATATGATAAGTTAGCACTTCCAGACCTTCTTAAACAAATTTCTTTAGTTGACGGAATTGAGTGGATACGTGTTTTATATCATAATCCTGTTATACTTAATGATAGTATTATAGAGTCATTTTTTAATACTCCAAAAGTTCTTCCATATTTTGATATTCCACTTCAGCATGTTAATGAGTCGGTTCTTAAAGACATGAATAGGGCTGGAAGTTATGAAAGCAATAAACGCCTTATTGATACTATAAGAGGATATGACAAAAATGCAGCTATAAGAAGTTCTTTTATTGTAGGTTTCCCTGGTGAGGGTAAAGATGAGTTCCGAGAACTTTTAAGCTTTATTAAAGAGTGTGAAATTGATAGAGTGGGCGTTTTTGGGTATTCTGAAGAGGAGAATACAAAATCTTTGCTTATAAATAAGAAGAAAGCCGATAAGGGAAAGAAGCTTCATAGATGTGATATGCTTATGGAAAGAGCTATTAAGGTGTCTGAGAGGCGTCTTAAGAGGTTTGTAGGCGCAACTTTGGATGTTTTGATTACCGACCTAGATAAGGATAATAATTTAATTGGCAGAACAAAGTATGATGCACCTGAAGTTGATGGTGTTGTTTATGTAAACTCTCATAAAAATACCAATGTGAAACTAGGGGACATTATAAAAGTAAAAATAAGTCATAATAATGAACATGATTTATTTGGAGAGTAATGGAGAAACAAAATAATGAAAAGTGATAATAACAAAAATCCTACTTCTAGAGAAGGAGCTTTTAAAGAGTATTTTTCTGTTGTTACAAGAATAGTTTATACACTAAATTCTATAGTAGAACGTAATGATATTATAAGACGTTTTAATAATAATGCTGAAAAAGGTATTGGCTTCGAGTATACTGAAGAAAGTATTATTTCAGACTCTAAAATGACAGGATATGAAAATACTTATGAAAGTTTAAATGCTTTGACAGATTCTATAAAATTAGATTTAGTTAAAGTCAAAAAATATGAGAAGTATAATTTTAATATAGAAAAATTTATTAAAGATTTAAAGCTAAATAATGATGAGAGATTTGTCATATATTGTTTAATAGTATATTCAATTTATGGGGACTCAATTACAGCAATTCCTGTAAGACGTCTTCTTGAACTTATTACTTTAGATGATGATATTTATTTAAATAAGTATCATTATTTTGAAGACAAAAGTAAGCTTATGAGTTCAGGTATTTTCATGTTCTCACGTGAACCTTATTCTAGTGGTGGAATTTTAGAACTTTCATATACATTAATGAGCTTTATAAATAATAAAGTACTATTTTCTTTTTTAGAGAAAGAAGATTATTCTGTAATCGAATTAGTTTTTAGTACGGCTAAACTAGACAAGCAAGATTTAAAATCTAGAAAAATTGTAAAAAGTGAAAGAACTTCCAATTCAATTCTTACACCAAAAGAAATATTAAAAGAGCTTAATAGGTCTGTTATAGGTCAGAATAATGCTAAAAAAGCTTTATCTGTTCATGGATACCTGCATTGTTTAAGGTCGAATGGTTCAATGAATGTTCCTTTTAGGTCGAATATAATGATGATAGGTCCTACTGGTGTTGGGAAAACTTATTTGGTAAGGACATTGGCTGATATTTTAGGGTTTCCATTTGTTCGTGCTGATGTCACCACTCTTACAGAAACAGGTTATGTTGGCGATGATGTTGAGGTTATTCTTTATGATTTATATAGAAACTCAAAATGGGATTTAGATCAAACTCAAAAAGGTATAGTATTTTTAGATGAAGTTGATAAAATTGCTAAGGCTGATGCTCATCAATCGACTACAGGAAATCCGTCTGACAAAGCGGTTCAAGAGGCATTGCTTTCTATTATGAATGGAGAGGATGTTAGAGTGCCTGAATTTGGCGACAGACGTATGATGCATTCTAGTGAAGGGATTACAATAAATACTACGAATATTTTATTTATATTTGGTGGAGCTTTTGTCGGTTTAGAAGATATAGTTAAGGCACGTCTTAAGGGCGAAACTAATCTTGGATTTGGTGGCAATAAGAATATGGGGAAGATGAATAGCATTAATAAAATACTCTCAAGTGTTGATGTTAAAGATATTGAAAAGTATGGTATGATTCCTGAGTTTATTGGTAGAATACCTATTGTTGTAACACTTGAGAAATTAACTAAAAAAGACCTCCGAGATATTTTGCTACATTCTGTAGACTCACCTATTCTAAAATATAAAGATTTTTTTAAGTCTATGGGTAAAACTTTTACAGTTCCAGAGACAGCAATCGGTGCTATAGTTGATAAAGCATTGTCTATTAATATGGGAGCAAGGTCATTAAAAAGTGTTGTAGAAACAGCTATGGTTAATGTGCTTTTTGATTTAGATGGTATAAAAGGAAATGCATTAACTTTAAGCAAAAAAGATATAGAAATGTCTTTTGAAAGTTACTATGAAGAGCTTGATACTCAAGATAGCGACGATGGTGAAAAAACTAGTAAACGAAATAAAAAAAATGATAAGCCTTTTATGGCATAGTATTTTTTATAAAATTTTTGATACTAATTTGTTTTAGTTTGAGTATTTCTTTCTGTTTTAAGAAGCACTTGAAAAAAAACTGAGTATAGCATAAAATACAAAGAAAAATAGGTGTGCTTAAATTATGAAAAATTATGATGTTTTTATAAGAGGTATTTGGAAGGATAATCCTGTATTAGTACAGGTTCTCGGTATGTGTCCAACACTTGCTGTTACAAATACTGTAGAGAATGCTTTGGGTATGTCTTTTGCTACAGCTTTTGTTTTAATTTGTTCATCTACAATTATTGCTCTTATCAAAAAAATGTTTGCTACAGAAGTTCGTATTATGGGATATATCGTTATAATAGCCGCTTTTGTAACACTTACAGATATTGTGATGAAGGCTAAATTTTTTGAGCTTTCAAAATCACTTGGCCCATTTATTCCGCTTATTGTTGTAAACTGTATTATACTTGGACGTGCTGAGGCATTTGCAAGTAAAAATGGTGTTATAGCAAGTGTGTGTGATGCGGTAGGAAACAGCATTGGATTTTTAATAGCTATGGTTACCTTAGGTAGCATGAGAGAGCTTTTAGGTTCTGGTAGTTGGCTAGGATTCGATTTTGTAGGTGCATTACGAGGTTTTGTTGAAACTTCCGCACCAAGTGTTTTGCCTATGTTTGACCAGTGGACAACACCTTGGATTGTTATGATACTAGCTCCCGGAGCATTTTTTGGATTAGCTATTTTAATAGCGATAAAACGTACTATTGATTCTAAAACTGATTCTAAAACGAGGTAGATTAATATGTTTACTAATTTAATACTTATTTTTGTGGCGACAGTTTTAGCTGAAAATTTTGTACTTACAAAGTTTTTAGGTATTTGTCCTTTTTTAGGTGTTTCAAATAAACTTGACTCTGCTATAAGTATGGGTGCAGCGGTTACTTTTGTTTTATTTATGACAGCGGCGGTTACTTGGTTTATACAACGCTATATTTTAGCACCGTTTCAAATTGAATATCTTCAACCTGTATTATTTATTATAGTCATAGCAGCATTGGTTCAATTTGTTGAAATGGTTATCAAAAAAACTAGTGAGGGTTTATATATGGCTTTGGGTATATATTTGCCTTTGATTACTACTAACTGTTGTGTTATGGGACTTGCTTTGTTTGGAGTATTAAGAGAGTACTCTCTTATACAAAATCTTGTGTTTGGACTTGGAGCAGGTGTAGGATTTACTTTAGCTTTAGTTATTATGGCGGGTATTAGAGAGAAACTTAAGTATGCGGATATTCCTAATGCTTTCGGAGGGCCTGCTATGCCATTAGTTACAGCTGGTATACTTTCTTTAATTTTTTCTTGCTTTACTGGACTTATTAAACTATAAGGGAATTATTTATGAGTAGTGTTTTAGTAGCTTCATTATCGTCAGGATTAATAGCTTTATTTTTTGCATTTTTGCTTATATTTGCTTCTAAAGTTTTCAAAGTAGAAGTTGATGAGAGAGTTGAAGATGTTATAGGCATGCTTCCCGGTGTTAACTGTGGTGGATGTGGATTTGCTGGATGTGCTCAGTTTGCAAATGCTCTTGTTTTTAATGACGGAGCTGTAAATGGTTGTCCTGTTGGAGGCCCCGCTCTAGCAACAGATTTAGCAGGTTATTTGGGTAAAGCATTTGAAGACACTGGTATAAAAACTAGAGCTTATATATTTTGCCAAGGACATAAAGATGTTGCTGCTTCAAATCAAGAATATTTAGGTGTTAAGTCATGCACTGCTGTGGTTATAGCTGGTGGAAACAAAGAATGTAGTTACGGCTGTGTTGGATATTTTGATTGTTTAGCTTCTTGTGATTTTGGTGCGATAACAGTTGATAGTAAGCTTGGAATGGGAAATCAAATTCCTACTATAGTAGAAGATAAATGTACTTCATGTGGTGCTTGTGTGAAAGCTTGTCCACTTAATTTAATAGAAATACACCCTGTTAATGAACAATATCATGTTTACTGTAAATCAAGGGATAAAGGTGCTATTGCTAAAAAAGCTTGCTCTAAGGCATGTATTGCTTGTAATATTTGTATAAAAAATACTAAAGAGGACGGAATGTTTTTAGATAGGAACCTAGCTGTTATTAATTATGATAACTATTCTATTACAGAAGAGTCTGTAGCTAAATGTCCTACAAAAGCTATAACAGGTGAGCGAGCTAATAGTGTATAAATTAGAATGAGTGAAGATAAAGACACAACATTAACGCATTCTCAGTTAATAAAATATATTCGAAAAATAGAGATTAAAACTTCTCAAATAGTAAATAATTATTTTTCAGGTAATTACCATTCGGCATTCAAGGGGCGTGGTGTTGAGTTTGATGAGGTTAAGGCTTATGTTGCGGGTGATGACACTCGTAGTATGGACTGGAAGGTTACTGCTCGCTATAGAAGCCCTTTTATAAAAAAGTTTAAAGAGGAAAGAGAGCTTAATGTTATGCTCATACTCGACTTTTCAGCTTCAAATAATTTTGGGTCTGCTAAAATAAAAAAAAATCTTATAATTGAACTCGCTGCTGTTTTTGCTTTTTCTGCTATAAAAAATAATGATAAAGTTGGTATGATTATTTTTACAGATAAGCCTGAGGTATTTATTGCTCCGAAAAAGGGTAGAAATCATATATTAAAAATAATACATGAAATTATAAAATATAAACCAGAAAATAAAGGCACAAATATAAAATCTGCTTTGGACTACTTAAATAAACTAATAAAAAGACGTAGTATTGTTTTTCTTATAACAGACTTTTGTTCAGATATACCAGTTAAAGAAATTAATATAAGTAGAAAGCGTCATGATTTAATAACCTGCTTTGTTCATGATAAATTAGAATATAATTTGCCTGATATTAATGCGACTATAGTTCTTAAAGATTTAGAACATGATGAGACTACTTTTATTAATACTAATGACAAATCAATTTTAAATGCCTTTTCAAAGGAACAGGAAAAATATAAAAATGATAAACTTAAACTTATAAAAAAACATTCTATCAAGCACATCATTTTTGATACAGATAAAGATTATATTCCAAATATAATAAAGTTCTTCAAAAGCCACAATTAGTTGACATATTCCATATAAAGTTAACATATTCTATATAAAGGTTACATATCATTTAGAGAGATTGCTTTCTATTACTACTTGTCCTCTCTCAAATACTTTTAATATTAAAGCTTTTGTTATAATTTCTATAATAGATAAGCAATTTTATTAAAGGAGTTACACAATGTTAAACTATTACAAAAAAAAATTAAATGACGGTTTACCTTCAAAGGATCCTAATTCATACCATTGTCATTTTGCTTTAAAAGATTTATTAAGTAGGGTACTTAAAATGGATATTTTAGGATTAATTAATTATCAATATTATTCTTCTAGGATGACTGTTAAAATTGAGAGAGCATATTATTTTAACTTTAAACTCCCTGTTACTGATACTTCTATAAAAAATCTTTCTAAATCTATTTATAAGTTTACTAAGTTTACCAATACTAAAGAATTAACTCTTAGTGATTATTTACTTGAAAATACAAATTTGGTTAAACTTAAAGATGATCATTGTAAACGTTGCCCTCAAATAGATATTTGTAAAGCATTTATTATGAATAGCTTTTTAAGTAACGAATAGATAAATTAGTCTTTTGTGATAATGTCTGCTATTTCAGATGAAATGGATTCAATAGATGTTATTTTGTTATTAATTTTATGTACAAAATAATTGTATGATACAACACAAGGTATTGCTATTATAAGACCTGCTGCTGTTGTAAAAAGAGCATTTGCTATACCGTTAGCAAGAGCGAGGGTATCCCCACCTCCATCTTGTGCTATGACTCCGAAAGCCTCTATCATTCCAAGTATTGTGCCTAGGAGTCCTAAAAGCGGAGCTATTGTCGAGATTGTTGATAGAACTGAGATAAAGCGTTCAAGTTTTGGTATTTCCTTGTTAGCTTCATTTGACATATATTCTTTCATATCTTCTATATTTTTAAGGCCATTTGCTACAATATTAAATAATGGGCTTTTATTTGTTTTACATATAAGTAGTGCCGACTTTATGTCTTTTTCTTTTATGGAAGAGATTAGCTCATTTAAGAATAGAGCTTCATCTCGGTTAATTTTAGATAGGTATATTATTCTGTCTATTATAACAGCGAATGCGAGTATTGACGAAATTAGTAGAGAAATCCAAACTAAATTAGTTGATATATATATAATAGATTCAGCATTAATCATAAATATTTATACTCCAAACATTATTTGGATACTAGACTATATTAAAATTACGAAAATTTCAACTATAATATGTATTATATTTTAGTTGAAAAAGTTATGATAACTTGTTGCATTAACTTTTATAATTTGATATAATCATTTCTATGAAAATACAAGTAGCTGTTTTATCTATTATCAATGTTATTGCTTTCATGGCACTTCTTTATATGTTTGACGTCTTTGGTATTGTAAATTACTATTCATTGATGCGTTCTCGAGTTGAGCCTAATTTACCTAGTTTTGTTACAAGGTTTACAAAAGCTCCTAGAATAGAGGATACATCCGTTTTAGGTTATGACGATATGGAGAAAATGCGTGAGGGATTTCAGTTACGTGAAAAAGATATTCAGGCACAAGAGCAATTACTTTCAGACAAGGCTATTGAGCTTAATTCACAAACAGAAGTTGTTGAGCAAGACAAAACTAATTTACTTTTAGCATGGTCTAATTATCAAGCGACTTTAGATGAAAGAAATGATTATCAAGTTGTTTTATCTGACTTGGCAAGTAAAATAGGTGCTATGCCGCCACAGAATTCAGTCGCATTAATTAATGAACTTGCGGCTAGTGGATCTGATGAACTTGTAATTGATGTACTTCTTGAAATGGACGCTATAGCTGAGGCTGAAGGACGTAACAGTATTACATCATTCCTTTTAAGCTTACTTGAACCACAAGTGGCAGCAAGAATACTTGAGAAATATGAAAGACGAACAGCTCCATCTCCTTTAGAAATACCACCATCTCCAAATGATTTTGCTGTTCCTAGTTTCGATTAATCACGTCTTTTTTTTACTACCATTAATCTAGCATTTTTTCTTTTGCTATTCTTATTTATTTCTTTTATGTTTAAGTCTACAATGGACATTTTTTTGTCATCTTGTTTTTCTTTTATTTCAGTATCTTCTATTTTTATAAGCACATCTCTAACACGCTCAATTTTCCATTCGAGTGTATCTTCCACCATTGGCACTATTAATTGATTAAAGTTTGTGTTGTCTAAATATAGACCACTGCCTTTTTTGTTTATGAGAGCAGCAATTTTTGCACCATCAATTTTTGAATATTCATTAAGCTTAATATAAATATTATAATTTCCTTCAATAACAGAAAGAACTTTCATATCTCTAAGTACTGTTTTAAGTTTTGCTATTTCAAATATTTCAGCAACTTCATTTGGCATTTTACCATACTTGTCTTCAATATATTCGCTAGTGTTTTTTATATCCTCTATATTTTGAGAACGCATTATTATTTTGTATGCTGATATTTTTTCTTTAGGGTCATCAATATATGTGTCTGGAATAAATAAATTATGTTTAAAGTCTATTACAGTGTCGAATGTTACCTCTTTTATTTCGCCCTTATATTGACCTGCAGCCTCTTCAAGCATTTGAGTATAAAGCTCATATCCTACTTGATAAATTGTACCCGATTGCTCTTTTCCAAGTATACTTCCAGCCCCTCTAATTTCCAAGTCTTTCATGGCTATCTTAAAGCCTGAACCTAAGTCTGTGTGCTCTGATATTGCCTCAAGTCTTTTATATGCAATCTCACTTAATGAAAGGTCAGGCGGATAAAATAAATAGGCGTATGCTTCTGTGTCACTTCTTCCAACTCGCCCTCTAAGCTGATAGAGTTCAGAAAGACCAAGTTTATGAGCATTATCTATTAATATAGTGTTTGCATTTGGGATGTCGATTCCATTTTCAATTATGGTTGTTGATATTAAAATATCATATTTATGGTCGATGAAGTCTTTCATTATTGTTTCAAGCTGATGCCCTGTGAGCCGTCCATGTGCTATTCCAATACGTGCTTTTTTGCAAATACCTTTTACAAGAACAGCAAATGAATCTATTGTGTCAATTCGGTTATAGAGAAAAAATACTTGCCCACCTCGGTCAAGCTCTCTTGAAATAGCAGTTTCTACAGCATGTTCATTAAACTCTGTAACAAATGTTTTTACAGGAACTCTATTAAGTGGTGGAGTTTCAATTATGCTTATGTCTCTTATTCCTGACAATGCCATATTTAATGTTCGTGGAATAGGTGTTGCTGAAAGTGTGAGTACATCTGCTTCAAGTTTAAGTTTTTTAAGTGCCTCTTTATGCTTCACTCCAAAACGTTGCTCTTCATCAACGACTATAAGCATTAAATTCTTAAACTGAACATCGCTTGCTAAAAGTTTATGTGTTCCAACTACAAGGTCAATACTGCCGTCTTTGACACGCTCTTTTGTTGTTTTAACGTCTTTTGTTGTTACAAATCTATTAAGTAGCCCTATTTTAATTGGGAAGTCTTTGAAACGTTTTTTAGAGTTCTCAAAATGTTGCTGTGATAAAATTGTTGTTGGGCATAAAATAGCAACTTGTTTTCCGCTCATAATAGCCTTAAATATAGCCCTGAATGCTACTTCAGTTTTTCCAAAACCAACATCACCGCAAACAAGTCTGTCCATCATTTTTTCAGATTCCATGTCAGCCTTTATTTCGCTAACAGCCCTAAGTTGATCAGGTGTCTCTTCATACATAAACGATGCCTCAAAGTCATCCTGCCACTGAGTATCTTTTTCATATATTGTACCTACAATTTTGCTTCTGATGGCATAAAGTTTTACAAGTTCAAGTGCCATAGCTTGTGCGTCAGCTTTCGCTTTTGTTTTTACTTTATCCCAAGATGAGCCACCTAAATGAGTTAGGGCAGGACCTCCCCCAGCACTTCCAGATATATATTTTTGTACGAAGTTCATTTGCTCAACAGGTATATAAAGTTTGTCGCCCTTCGCATATTCAAGTGTTATATAATCTTTTTCTTTGCCACCTGATGACTTTCTTGTTAACCCTAAATAAAGCCCAATTCCATAATTTACATGAACAGCATAGTCGCCAATATTAAGGTCAACAAATGTTTCAATTAAACTTTTATTTGCTTTAGGTATTCGTAAATGCTTTTTACGTTTGCGTCCAAAAACTTCATTGTCGGTTATGAATAGTACTTTAGTGTTTAGCGATGTGAAGCCTAAATTCGATTTTGAGTTTGTGATGATAAAGTTAGTGTTAGTGTCTTCGTTTTTTGTTTTATCATTTTCGAGTATGAGTGTTGGGTTTAAGTCTTCTGTAAGTTTATAAAATC
>CAMRCO010000019.1 GCA_947040945.1 uncultured Spirochaetia bacterium | reverse complement strand
ATACTGAAATTGTGAAACTTTTAATAGAGGCTGGGGCAAGTGTGAATGAAAAAAATGTGGATAATTTTACTGCTTTAATGTTTGCCTCTAATGGTGCTTATACTGAAATTGTAAAACTTCTTAAAAAAGCGGGTGCTGAAGAATAGAGTAAGAATTTTACTTTATACACTTAAATATATAACTTAAGGAGAAAATTATGTTTAGAATTGTTCTATTATTTACGTTATTGATTACTTTCAGTATTGAAACTCTCGATGCTAAAAATAAAAACTTAAATGAAGCTTTAATTGAAGCGGCTAGGAATGGGGACTTAGAAGAGGTTACGATGCTAATAAAAAAAGGAGCTTTAATAAATTATCAAACTGATTATGGGTATACGGCATTGATGTGGGCATCTGATAATGGGCATGCTAAAATAGTGAAATATCTTATAGAGAAGGGTGCGGATGTTGAGCTTTCTGACACTGATATTTCTAATACGGCATTGTTAATGGCTTCATATCAAGGGCATTTAGAAATAGTTAAAATGCTTATAGAGGCTGATGCAAATATTAATACGTCAAATGATAATGATACTACAGCATTGATGTTTGCTTTATTTACTTTAAGTTCTGAGCATTTAGAGGTAGTAAAATATCTTATAGCAAAAGGGGCTGATGTTAATGCTGAAGATATTTCTGGTGAGACAATATTGATGATGGCTTCAGAGCATAAGGAAATAGTGAAACTTCTTAAAGAGGCAGGAGCTAAAAAATAATAGTTTAAGTAATTATAGTTTCAAAAAGTAGTAGGAGTTGTTATGAATGAAAGATGTTCGTGGGCATTGTCTCCACTCGATATTAAGTATCATGATGAGGAATGGGGTGTACCCGTGCATGACGACTATGTGCTTTTTGAGTTTTTAATACTTGAAGGAATGCAAGCGGGGCTTTCTTGGTCAACTATTCTTAAGAAAAGAGAAAACATGAGGATTGCATTTTCTGGGTTTAATCCAAAAAAAATAGCTAAGTATGATTCTTTATATTTAGAAAAACTTTTAGGAAATGAAGGAATAATTAGAAATAGACTTAAAATTAATTCTCTTGTTACAAATGCAAAAGAGTTCTTAAATATTCAAAAAGAATTTGGTAGTTTTGATAAATATATTTGGGCTTTTGTTTCAAATTCTCCCATACAAAATGAGTGGCTTAGTATGGACTTTGTTCCCTCGTCAACTAAAATATCTGATGAAATGAGTGCTGACTTAAAAAAAAGAGGCTTCAAGTTTATAGGGACTACAATATGCTATGCTTTTATGCAAGCTACGGGTATGGTTAATGATCATACTGTAAAATGTAGTAGGCATGATGAGGTTAAACGGATGTGAGTTTGCTAATTATTTGTTTCTATTTATTTTTTATGTAACATTAATCTTTACAAATTATCTATGTTAGTATATTATACTGGGTAAATGAATAAAAAAAGTTTGATTTAGGTAATAAATTTTCAATATGAATAAGGGGAGAGATTATATGAGAATGTCTAGAAATTATAGAGGGCGTAAAAATTATTATCGCTTTAGTAGTACAACTAAACTTAAGAGATGGCTTGAAAAACATATAGGAATGATTTTGACAGTAATTTCTACAATATTTATTATAGTAAACATATATGCTGTTTCAGGTCAAAATGAAAACGCCATCAAACTAGAACGTAATGGAAGATTTAAGAATGCAATAGACCAACTTGGAGATGATAAAAATCCTATAGTTTTAGGTGGTATATACACACTTCATAGAATAGCTGTGGAAGATTCAACTTATACTGAAAGTGTATTTAAGATTTTATGTGCTTATGTTAGAGATACAACAAAATCTGCTGAGTATCAAGAAGCGTATGAAAAGAAACCATCAGAGCCAATACAAACTATACTTGAGTTGCTTTGTATTAATGAAGAAGATTTTAAGGTATACTACAAATCAGGGGAGAAACTAGTATTAAATTTTGCTAATGTTTACCTAAGAGGTGCTGATTTGCAAAAGTCTAGTTTAATAGGTGCTAGATTAGAAATGGCTAATCTTAAGGGGGCTATGCTTGCAAATGCTAACCTTACAGGAATTGTTTTGCATAGTGCTAATTTAGAAGGTGCTATTTTACCAAGTGCTAATCTTGCTGGTGCTTTTTTATATAATGCTAATCTTGCAAAGGCAGTTTTATCTGGTTCTGATTTAAGGGGTGCTTTTTTATATAATGCTGATTTAGAAAATACTTATTTAAGCAAGACTGATTTAAGAGGGGCTTACTCTTCTATAGATAATTTACGTGAGAATGTGTTTCTTAAAGAACGTATTGAATCTAGAATGGATAAAGAAACTGATTTAAGTGAAATTAAAGATGGGTATGATTCTGAGAATCCACAATTTAAAGGAAAGCCTATATTTGGAACATACAATGTACAAGAGGCAACAGAAATTGCAAAAGAGTTTCAAAATGGTGGATTATTAGAAGGTCTTCTATAAGAGGGATCTTATTAGTATTTATATAAAAAATATTAGTTGTCTATAAAAATTTATTAAAAACTTAGTATACCTGATATATTTATATTTGGTATACTAATATGCATTTAGCTACTTTAGGAGTGATAATGGAACAGTTTATTTTAAAGTTTAAATATCGTCTTGATAAATTTATGAAAAAGGGTATATATCATCAATTGATAATATTGTTTTTTATAGTAATGGTCTTTACTATTACAACTAGCTATATAGTAGCTGTTGCATTTTCATTTACGTATTTAGATGCACTATGGGCGAGTTTCATGCACTTAATTGACCCAGGTACTATTACAGGTCAAGAAAGTGATAAAGTTATGTTAATAGCGTTTTTTGTTATTATGACTTTTGCAGGTATTTTTATTTGGAGTTCTGTTGTTGCTATCCTAAATGAAGGCTTACGAAATAAGCTTGATGAACTTCGTAATGGTCAAGTTTTTATACAAGAAGAACATCATGCTGTAATATTAGGCTGGAATGATGCGGTTGTCCCTTTGGTAGATGAATATTTTAGTTCAGATGATATTAATGTTATTGTTCTTTTATCTAGTAAACCTAAAGAAGATGTAGAACAACAAATATCGGGGTTAGATAGAGGTAATACAGAAATAATTATTAGAGAAGCAGATCCTTTAGATATAGGGGCTTTAACTTTATTAAATATAGAACATTGTAAAAGTGTTGTTGTAATGTCTAATAGTGATGCGAGGAGCCTAAAAATTATTCTTGCTCTTAAGAAAGCTGTGAAGAATACTTCTATTACTGTTTCTACAATTATTCATGAAAAAGAATTCGAGATAATTTTGGACTCTCTTTCAGATAAAAAAATGAAAATTTATTCTATTTATGAAACTTACTTTCTTCTTAAGATGATGGCTCAAAGTACTGTTTTTTCAGGGCTTGCGATGGTTTATAATGAGCTATTTTCTTATAATGGAAATGAGTTTTATATTATTCCTAATAATCAGACTGAAGCTACTGTAGAAAACATTGCTAAAGAGTATCTGAAAAATAGAGGACTATTAATAGGTTATATTGAGAATGGTAAGGTTTATTTAGCTCCAAATAGGGATTCAATATTACCAAATAAATGTGATATTATAATACTTGCTCAAGAAAACCCTATAGCTCCTTTTAAATCTGAAGAGCTAGAGTTACCATCTACGCCTAATGCATTAAATTTAGAGCATAATATTCTTATAATTAGTGATGACTCAAATAATGAATTGCTAAAAGAAGAAATAGATCAATATTGTAAGGATAAAACGATTTATTGTTTTGACTATAAAAAGCTTATGCAAGAAAAAAATAAGATAGAATATTTAGCTAATTATTTTAAGAAACATAAAATTAATAGAATTTTGTTGCTAAGCCCTAATGGAGAGAGCGATGAGGATATTATGGCATTGCTTATATTAATACGTCATGCTATTAGAAAAGATGACAGTATTGATTGCACTGTTCTTACTGGAATGAATTCTGTTCAAAATAGAAATTTGATAACTTTCGATGACTTCGATGACTTTATTGTTAGTAGTAAACTTCTAGGTATGTTGCTTGGACAATCTTCCTTGAAACCTGCTTTACTTAAAATATTCATAGAGATTTTGAATACAGATGGAAAAGAATTAGGAATAATAAATGTTGATGCGAATGATGTAGGTTTCACATTTGAAGAACTATATTTGAAATTCCTTCATAAAGAGTTTGCTCTAATAGGAATAAGAAGGGAGGGTATTTTTATAAATCCAATGCCTACTTCAGTAATTCTTGAAAGAGATCAGCTTATTGTAATAGCAGATATTGTTTAGTACTAATTTAGTTTTAGTAATAATAAGTAGTTGGAAATTAATAACAAAAATGTATAATTTAGAATATAGTAAACATAAATATTTTTTTGGAGGTCTCTATGTTTGAGGCTATTTTATTGTTGGTATTATCTTTGTCTTCTACTTTTTATAATAATAGTGAAGAAAATTATGATGTGTCTTTACTTGAGGCTACAGAAAATGGTAACATAGAAGAAGTTATCAGTTTAATAGAAAAAGGTGTGGATGTTAACGAAACAGATGAAGGTGGATATACTCCATTGATGAATGCTTCAGTTTATGGGTATGTTGATATTGCTAAATTACTTATAGAAAGTGGTGCTTTGGTTGATGTTACAAATGGTCATGGGCATACAATTTTGTTCTATGCTTATGATAATGGTAATGAAGAGATGATTGAACTGCTTGAAAATAATAGCTATGTGGAAAGTGAAGAAAATTATGATGTGTCTTTACTTGAGGCTACAGAAAATGGTAACATAGAAGAAGTTATCAGTTTAATAGAAAAAGGTGTGGATGTTAACGAAACAGATGAAGGTGGATATACTCCATTGATGAATGCTTCAGTTTATGGGTATGTTGATATTGCTAAGTTGCTTATAGAGAATGGTGCTTTAGTTAATGCTGTTGATAAAGATGACTATACCGCTTTAATGTGGACTTCTTTAGAGGGGTATGTTGATATTTCTGAGTTACTTATAGATAATGGTGCTTTAGTTAATGCTCAAAATAGTTATGGACATACAGCTTTACTTTACTCTAGTTATATTGATTCTATGGATATTACTTTGCTTTTGCTTGAAAATGGGGCAGATGTAAACTTAAGCGATAATGAAGGCATTACTCCTTTAATGGTCGCCTCTATGAATATGTATGTTGATATTGTGAAATTACTAATAGAAAATGGAGCTTTAGTTAATATTGAGAATAAAGAAGGGAAAACAGCTCTTGACTTGGTAATAGATAGTGAGAATGATGAGATAATTAAATTGCTTGAAGATGCTAGTAATGATAAGTAGCTATTGATTATATACTTATTACTTTAGAAATAAGAGTGAAACATACCTAGAAATTTTATTACTCCTCCTGAGTAAGATATACATTATAAAAAATTAATAGAAACTTTATCTAACTAACTAATTTTGATACTATTTACGATAATACTATTGATTAAATTTTACATCTACTATAAAATATTTCATATAGTAATAATTAGTTTTAATTTTTTTAATTAATAAAACTAATTTTATTAATTAAAATTGTTTTGAGGATATAAGTATGTTTCAAGAAAAAAATGGAAAAAAATTTGAAGAAAAACTAGTATCTGCTTTTGAGCCTAAAGTATTATCACTAGGGATTATTTTAGCTTTTTTTTCTGCTGTTATTTGTATGCAAATGATTGCTAAAGTAGGATCAACTCCTAATACGTCATTAATTGGAGCTATTTTTGCGATGGTTGTTTCACGAATACCTTGGGGCTCTATGAAGCAATTTCGTTCTTTGGATAGACAGAACCTTATTCAGACTATTGTGTCTGGAGCGGGTTTTTCGGCTGCAAATTGTGGTTTTATTTGTGTAACAATGATGCTAATTTTAGGAGAACCTAGTTATATTATTGCTATGGGTGTAGGTTCTTTAATTGGCAGTATTATCTCTGTTATTTCAGTAGGTAAAATATTTGATTCTGTTGTTTTTCCAGCTAAAGGAGCTTGGCCTCCGGGAGTTGCTACTGCAAGCACTATTCAAGCAGGAGATAGTGGTGGGGATAAAGGAAAACGACTTTTACAAGGATTATTTGTTGGTGTAATAGGTAGTATATTTAATATTCCTGTTGCAGGTATCGGAGTTGCTTTTTTAGCCGACTTTGTAGCGATGACAGCTTTAGGGCTTGGTTTAATTTTAAGAGGTTATTCTGAAGTATTTTTTAATGGATTTAGTATAGGCTCATCATCAATTCCTCAAGGCGTTATGATTGGAGCGGGTTTAATAGCATTACTTCAATCTCTTTATAAAATATTAAAAAAATCAGATGATACTGAGAATTCTTCTACAACTGTTACTAATAAAAAAATGGGTATGTCAATTTTTCAAAGTCTTCTGATGCATACTGTAGGAGCTGTTCTACTCGCTTTGTTTACAGGACTTATTACAGACTTACCTTTAAATAAAATGTTAATTTGGATTATTTGGGTATCTTTTTCGGCAACAGTTGCTATGCTTCTTGTTGGTATGGCGGCTATGAACTCAGGATGGTTTCCTGGTTTTGCCATCACAACTATATTTTTAACAGGTGGATTATTTTTAGGTTTTCCACCAATTGCCCTTGCTTTAATGACAGGCTATATAACATCTGTTGGACCTTGTTTTGCTGACATGGGTTACGACTTGAAAGCAGGTTGGATTTTAAGAGGGGAAGGCAGAAATAAAAGTTTAGAAATATATGGAAGAAAGCAACAGGTAATTATTGAAGGAATAGGAGTTGTTATAGGAATAGTTACAGCTTTTATATTTGGTAAAATTTTGTTTGAACAAGGTCTTTATCCACCTATAAGTAAAGTTTTTGCTACAACAATTAATGCAGGTTCAAATGAATCTCTTATGAGAGAGCTTATGATTTGGGCTATTCCTGGAGCAATTATTCAGCTTGTTTTTGGATTAAAAATGGCTGGGGTACTTTTTGCTACAGGTTTACTAATTAATAGCCCTATGTATGGTATTGGGTTACTGTTAGCACTTATTGTTCGAAAAATTATTGGTACAGAGTTTATGGATATAAGAGCTCCTGGTTTAATCGCAGGTGATGGTATTTATGGATTTTTTAATAGTATATTTAGAGCTTTATTTTAAGTTAAGTGAGGTAATAAAATGGCTAGAAAATTAGAATTTTCTGATATTGATGCCGCTGTCATAGGTGGGTGCATTCTTGGTGGAGGCGGTGGAGGGGCAATTCATGAAGGAAAAAAGTTTGCGAAAATAGCTCTCGAAAAAGGGGAGATCTATTTATTTGACATTTCAGAGCTTAATGATGAGGACATTATTATTACTGTGTCTTTAGTTGGAGCTCCAAGTGCTTCAGGGAAATCAATTCTTCCTGAATATTTTGGAAAATCTATTAAATTATTTGAACAAAATAGTGATGTCTCTATAAAAGGAATTATCACAAACGAGAATGGAGGAGGAGCTACAGTTAATGGCTGGTTGCAATCGGCTTTAAGTGGCATTCCTCTCATAGATGCACCTTGTAATGGACGAGCTCATCCTACAGGTATAATGGGAAGTTTATCTCTTCATAAAGACTCTACTTATAATACTACACAAGTTGCTGTTGGAGGGGATAAATCTAAAAATAGTTATTTAGAATATATACTAAAAGGGTCAATAGACAATACGGCGACTATTGTGAGGCAAGCATCTGTTCAGGCAGGTGGAGTAGTCGTGGTTGCTCGAAATCCTGTTACTGTTTTTCATGTAAAACAAAATGGAGCAGTTGGTGCAATTTCTAAAGCTATTGAAATAGGTTATATTTATAATAAAGGGCTTGAGCATTCAGTAGAAAAAGCATTGAGTATGTTGTCAGAAGTGTTGTTTTGTGATGTTATTACTAAAGGAATTGTAAGTAATTATATTCTTCGTATGGAAGGTGGATTTGATATAGGAGTATTAAAAGTTAATGATTATGAGTTAACATTTTGGAATGAGTATATGACTCTTGAGTGTTCGGGAAAAAGACTATCAACTTTTCCAGACTTAATTATGTCTTTAGATGCGAAGACTGGTATTCCTGTAACGAGTGCTGAATTATATGAGGGGCAAGAGATTTATATTATTACCGTTCCTATGGATAAACTAATTCTTTCAAAAACAATGTATGACAAAGAATTGCTTTTATCTTTAGAGCCAATTTTGAATAAAAAAATAATAGAGTATTTAAATTTTAATTAGGAGATATTTATGATAGCAAAGTATATTATGGAATTGTATGAGATTTTAGACAGTAGCACAGCTTCAGGTAAAGATGTTGAGGAATATCTTAAGTCAATATGTAGTGATGCTAATATTGAAGTTTATCCTCTTGTTGGTGCTAAGGGCAAAACTGATATGATTAAAATTCGTATCGCAGGTAAAAATGGGAAATCAAAAAAAGGATCTGCTCCAACTCTTGGAATTTTAGGGCGTTTGGGTGGGCTTGGTGCTAGACCTGAACGTATAGGTTTTGTTTCTGATGGGGACGGAGCATTAACGGCTCTTGCAGTTGCAGCTAAATTGCTTACGATGCAAAACAAAGGCGATTTTCTTGAGGGAGACATTTTTGTTTCTACACATATTTGTCCTGATGCTCCAACGCAACCTCATCAGCCTGTTGCTTTTATGGGTTCACCTGTTGATATAGCACAAGTTAATACAGAGGAGATTTCTGATGACTTGGATGCTGTGTTATCTTGTGATACAACAAAAGGAAATCGTATTATTAACACAAGAGGATTTGCGATATCTCCTACTATTAAAGAGGGATATATTTTAAGAGTGAATGAAAGTTTACTAGATATTATGCAAATGACAACTGGTAGAGTTCCTGCTGTTTTTGCTTGTACAACTCAAGACATTACTCCTTATGGAAATGATTTATTTCATATTAATAGTATTTTGCAACCTGCTACTGCTACAAATGCACCTGTTGTGGGTGTCGCCATTACTACAGAAGTACCAGTTGCTGGTTGTGCGACTGGGGCAAGTCATCTTATTGATATGGATGAGGCAGGAAGGTTTATGATTGAAGTGGCTAAAGCATATGGTCGTAAAGAATGTGATTTTTATGATGAAAAAGAATTTGGTCATATTAAAAAATTATATGGATCTATGTCTCATATTCAAACTTTAGGAGAAAAATAGTAATGAAAAAAATTGGAGCTATTACTATAGGACAAAGCCCTAGACTCGATATAACTTATGACATTAAACCTATTTTAGGTGATGAAATAAATTTAGTAGAGATAGGGGCATTGGATAAACTAACTAAAGAAGAACTTAATTCTTTAACTCCAAAAGGAGAAGGCGAGATTTTAGTTTCTAAACTTAGAGATGACACGTATGTAACTTTTTTTAAGTCATATATTATTCCTAAGCTTCAAGAATGTATTTATGAACTAGAAGAACAAGGAGTTCAGGCTATTTTATTTTTATGTACGGGTGCTTTTAATAATTCGCTAAAATCGTCTGTGCCATTAATTTTTCCTTGTGACGTTCTAAATGTTTTAGTACCTGTTTTAAGTCATAATAAAGATATTATTGTTATTACTCCAAAAGAAGAACAAATATCTCAAACTATTACTAAATGGGAAAGTGTCGTAAAAAAAGTTGAAGTAGTAGTCGCTAATCCTTATGGAGAATGGATCGATATAGAATCTGTAATTCCACAATTGGAGAAAAGTACAGGTGATATTATTGTTTTAGATTGTATGGGTTATTCTGCTAAAATGAAAGAATTTCTTATTGAGAAAACAAATAAAAAAGTTGTTTTAGCGAGAACTCTTATAGCATATATATTGAAAGACATTCTTATATAAAACTATAAAAAAAATATTATAAAACGAAAGCACTCCTAAATATAGAAGTGCTTTTGTTTTATATAATATCTAAATTATTTTTTCCAAATCATTTTAGACCTTAATTCTTTCCCAACCTCTTCAAGTAAGCTTTCTTTTGCCACTCTTCTTTTAGCAAGAAACGATGCTCTATTAGCTTTGTTTTCAAGAATCCAGCTTTTAGCAAAGTCTCCATTTTGAACTTCATCAAGAACACGACGCATTTCTTTTTTAGTTTCATCAGTAATAATACGATTGCCAACCATATAGTCCCCATATTCTGCTGTGTCACTAATTGATTCTCTCATCCATGAAAAACCACCTGCGGCAACCATATCAATAATAAGCTTCATTTCATGTACACATTCAAAGTAGGCACTTTCAGGTTGATAGCCTGCTTCTACTAAAGTGTCAAATCCTGCTTTCATTAAAGCTGTAACTCCACCACAAAGAACAGCCTGCTCCCCAAATAAATCAGTTTCAGTTTCTTCTTTAAATGTTGTTTCTAAAATGCCCGCTCTCGCACCACCAATACCAAGTGCGTATGCCAAAGCAGTTTCCTTTGCTTTACCAGATGTGTTTTGATAAACGGCTATAAGGCAAGGCACTCCTTTTCCTTCAAGGTACTGACTTCTAACAGTATGCCCGGGTCCTTTTGGAGCAATCATAATTACATCAACATCTTCTGATGGAACAATTTGATTATAGTGTATATTAAATCCATGAGCAAAACAAATAGTCATTCCCTTCTTTAAATGAGGCGACACATTGCTATAATAAATATCAGCCATTTTCTCATCATTAACAAGAAACATTATAATGTCAGCTTTTTGTGCAGCCTCTTCAGTGTTCATAACATTGTGCCCATCTTTTTTCGCTACTACTGCTGACTTTGATCCTTCATAAAGTCCTACCACAACATTGACACCACTTTCTTTAAGGTTTAGAGCATGAGCATGACCTTGACTTCCATAACCAATAATGGCTACAGTTTTTTGCTTTAATAATTCCAGATTGCAATCTTTTTCATAATACATATTTTATACTCCTTTAAGTACATTTATTTTTTTTAGCATACATTTTTTTCTGAAACACTTAATCCTTCTAAGTTTAATATTTCCTCCATTTCATATAAGTTATTAAGTTTTTTTAAGATATGACTTTCTAATTTTTCATCACCCAAAGCAGTTATTTCTATTACTGTGTCTACTTCTCTTTCTTTAAAAAACAAACTAGTAATAGGGCATTGTTTTTTTGAAAATAAACTGGTGATTCTCTGTAATGTGTGCATACCTTTTTTTGCTATTAAATTAACTGTGAATTCTTTTTCCATGAAATACCTCTTTTATTCTAATATTATATTTTTAACAGATGACCCCGGAGGAATCATTGGTAATACTTTTTCATCCATGTCTATTGTGCAGTCGATAAGAAAAGGGCTGTCTGTGTACATTTCGACTTTCAATATTTCGTCAAGACTTTCTAAACTATTTATTTTTTTACCTGAGATATTGTAGGCACTTGCTAGCTTTACAAAATCTATTTGTTTTTGGAATGTTGTGTGAGAATAGTGTTTATGGAAGAATATCCCTTGCCACTGCCTAACCATTCCGAGAACGCCATTATTCATAACAATAATTATAATAGGTAAATTTTCTGCTGAAACTGTAGCAAGCTCATTGCAGTTCATAGAAAAACTACCATCACCTGTGAACAAAATAGTTTTTGATTTTTGTTTTGCTAAACATCCTCCAATAGCAGCACCTAAACCAAAGCCCATAGTTCCTAAACCACCAGATGTAAGCAGTGTTCGAGCATTATTAAAAGCATAATGTTGAAGAACCCATAATTGATGTTGCCCGACATCTGTTGCGACAATAGTGTCGTCTTTGCTATATTTATTAACATGCTTAATAATTAATTCTGGATTAAATTTTTTATTTACCCATTTTTGGCTAAACGAATTATTTTTGTAAAATGATATTCTTTCATTCCATGATTTATCCATTTTTGAATGAACTTGTTCTGTTAGTTTTGTCAAAATATCTTTAACATCTCCATAAAGAAATGCATGAGAGTCAATGTTTTTTTGAGACTCAGATGAATCTATATCAATATGTATGATATATTTAGCATTTTCATATTCTTCTTTATTTCCTGTAGCTCTATCACTAAACCTTGTCCCCACAGCAATAAGTAAGTCTGCCTCTGACTTTAATAGAGAAGAGGAAGGATTACCATGCATTCCTGTCATGCCCATATTTAAATCATAATTATTAGGTATAGCCGTTATCCCCATCATACTTGTTCCTATAGGGGCATTAATTTTTTTCGACATATTTACAACTTCATCTCCTGCCATAGAAGCGACTACTCCACCACCACAGTAAATAAAAGGTCTTTCACTTTTTTCTATTAATTCTAAAGCTTTATTAAAACCATCTATGTCACTTTCTGTTTCATCTAATGGTAGTGGGCTAGAGCATTTATATTCATATAAATCTGTTTGAATATTTTTAGGTATGTCGACGAGAACAGGCCCTTTGCGTCCTGACATAGCTATCTTAAATGCTTCTTTTATTGTTGATTCTAAGTCGGCTATATTTTTTACTATAAAGTTATGCTTCACAATAGGCATAGTAATTCCAACAATATCCACTTCTTGAAAAGACTCTTTTCCTAAAGCACTTACAGCAACATTTCCAGTTATTATAACAATTGGAATAGAATCTAGGTAAGCATTTGCGATTCCTGTGATTATATTGGTTGCCCCTGGTCCTGATGTTGTTAATAATACGCCAACTTTACCAGAAGCACGAGCATAACCGTCAGCTGCATGTGCCGCTCCTTGTTCATGTGCTGTAAGAATATGGTTAATTTTTTCTTGATTATTGTATAACTCTTCATATATTGGAAGAACTGTTCCCCCGGGGTATCCAAAAATAGTATCAACTTTGTGACTTATAAATTCCTCTATTAGAATTTGAGCTCCATTTTTTTTCATAAATATATCCATTTTAATTTAGTATAGCACCTGTGTTTGCTGAAGTTACAAGTTTTTTATAACGAGCAAGCCACCCTTTTACGTCTGTTTTTTCTTTAATAGTCATAGAATTTTTGCGAATATTAAATTCACTTTCTGATACTAAAGCTTCTATAGAGCCTGACATAATATCAATAGAAATAATGTCTCCTTCTTTAAGGTATGCGATGAGTCCACCCGCTGCCGCTTCAGGAGAAATATGTCCAATAGCGGCTCCTCTTGTCGCACCTGAAAATCGTCCATCTGTAATTAATGCAACACTTTTATCTAAATTCATACCAGCAAGGGCAGAGGTTGGGGCAAGCATTTCTCTCATGCCGGGCCCGCCTTTTGGTCCTTCATAACGTATAACAACTATGTCGCCTTTATTTATTTGTCCTTTGTAAATAGACTCAATTGCCTCTTCTTCACTATCAAATACTCGAGCAGGTCCTTCGTGTTTTAGCATTTCTTCTGACACAGCTGAACGCTTAACAACACCGCCGTCTTTCGCAATATTACCCCACAAAACAGCAATTCCACCTGTAGCACTATAGGGGTTGTCAATACTTCTAATGACTTCTGTGTTCAAGTTTTTAGCTTTTTTAGAGTTCTCTTCAACACTTTTTCCTGTTACTGTAGGGAGGGTGGTGTCGATATGTCCTCCCTTTATAAGCTCACTCATTAAAGCTTGCACGCCACCTGCTCTGTATAAATCTTCTATATGATATTTTCCTACTGGTGCTAAGTGGCATAAATTAGGAACTTTTGAACTTAATTCATTTATGATTTCTAAGTTTAATGTAATACCTGCCTCATAAGCTATAGCTAGAATATGAAGAATACTGTTAGTGCTACATCCTAAAGCCATATCGACTGCAAGGGCATTATGAAATGATTTTTCTGTTAGAATGTCAGAAGGTCGAACATTATGTTTAAATAGATTCATAATCTCCATTCCAGCTTTTTTAGCAAGGCTTGTTCTAGCTGAATATACTGCGGGTATTGTTCCGTTCCCAGGGAGTGCTAAACCTAAAGCTTCCGAAAGACAATTCATGCTGTTTGCAGTATACATTCCTGCACAAGAACCACATCCCGGGCAAGAGTTTTTTTCGTAATCCTCTAGGTCGTCATCATCAATAAGATTAATTTTTCTTGCTCCCACAGCTTCAAATAGAGTTGATAAACTGACTTCATCATCCCCTTTTCTGCCAGCAAGCATAGGTCCACCACTTACTAAAATTGATGGGATATTAACTCGAGCTGCCCCCATTATCATCCCCGGGACAATTTTGTCGCAATTAGGTACTAATACCATAGCGTCAAAACAATGTGCATAAGCCATAGTTTCAACAGAGTCTGCGATAAGTTCACGAGAAGGAAGTGAATACCTCATTCCTAAATGCCCCATAGCAATTCCATCACATACTCCGATTGAGGGAACAAGTATAGGAGTTCCTCCTGCAATTCTTACTCCAGTGCATACAGCCTGTGATAATTTATCAAGATGAATATGACCAGGTACTATTTCACTGTATGCTGAGAATACACCTATTAAAGGTCTTTCAAGTTCTTCTTTTGTGTAACCCATAGCATAAAATAAAGATCTATTTGGGGCTCGCTCAATTCCTTTTAAAACTTTCTCACTTTTAAAACTACTCATTTTTACATACTCCTTTAGGCACAAAAAAAGAGCAAAACCCGAAGATTTTGCTCTTTTAATAAATTGTTTTTTTATTTTTTTAGTGACGCATCTTAAGGTTTGGAATGGATAATCCAATAATAATATTGATAATAATAGTATTTGTAAGCTTTACCACATTTTTCCCTTTTGATTTGTATTCTAACTTTAGCGTATTTTGACATTATTGTCAATAGTTATAATTTACTAATTTAGATAAAATACCCAAAAATACTTAAAAATTCAGCTTTATTATCTTTGTAAGTGTTAGCTTGTTTTATTTACACAGATTTGTTAGTAATAAATATAAAAAAAATCAAGAGATAAAGTATTATTTTAAATAATTAATTTCTGTTAATGCTGTATAAATTAGTATAAATATATTATATAATATATAAAAATACTTTTAGGAGGAAATTATGAATAGATTTCTTTTATTAACTGTTTTGTGTTTATCTTTGTCTTTATCCTTGTATGCTACTAATGAGGCGTATAATAATGCATATGATGATGTATTTACTGAGGCATACAAAGACGGATATGCTGCTGGGCGTAAAGATGCTGAGAATGGAGCACCATTTAGAGGCGGAAGTGTTGATGAAAAAGATCCTGATGGTAAAGGTGCTGAGGCTGGAAGTAAAGATGGTCGTAGGGATGGGTATAATTCAGGATATATCGAAGGCTATTACGAGTAGGTAATTATTGTCTTTATAATTTGATATTTAAGTTTCAAATAGCTTTGTGTAGTTTTTACTTTAACTAGTTATAACCACATAAAGCTATTCTTATAAATATATATATTTTTCACATACTTAGATAACGATTTTAATTTTTCTCTCATACAAACTAACCCCCGTAATTTTTCATAAAATACATTAGTCGAGACTATAATAAAAGACAAGTTTAATCAAATAAATTATTTGTTTATGTCTTTTTTTATTATTTATTTAGCTATATAAAAAAAATAATAAATTATAACTATTGACAGTAAAAAATAATAATTATAGTATGGAGTAATGTTTTTTAACAAAAATACTTTTTGTAGTTTATGAAAGGGAGTGTCTATATGGCAAACATGAATGCACATACTAAATATTCAAAGGGCTATTATATGCCACCAACGCATCACATGAAGTGGGCAGAAAAAGAATATATTGAAGTGTCGCCTATTTGGTGTAGTGTTGATTTGCGTGACGGCAATCAGAGTTTAATTGTTCCTATGAGCCTAGAAGAAAAAGTGGCTTTTTTTAAGCTCCTTTGTAAAATAGGGTTTAAAGAAATTGAAGTGGGTTTTCCTGCAGCAAGTGAAACCGAATTTGAGTTTCTGCGTACATTAATTGATGAGAATTTAATTCCTGATGATGTTACTGTGCAGGTTCTGACACAGGCACGTGAACATATTATTCGTAAAACATTTGAATCTTTGAAGGGTTGTAAAAAAGCTATTGTACATTTATATAATTCGACAAGCGTTGTTCAAAGAGAACAGGTTTTTAAGAAAAGTAAAGACGAAATATTAACCATAGCCCTAGAGGGTGCTCGCTTACTTCAAACATTGGCTAATGAAACAGAAGGGAACTTTCTTTTTGAGTATAGTCCTGAAAGTTTTACAGGAACAGAACCTGAATATGCATTAGAGGTTTGTAATGCGGTGCTTGATGAATGGAAACCAACAGCTGACAGAAAAGTTGTTATAAACTTACCTTGCACAGTTGAAATGAGTTTGCCACATGTTTATGCAAGTCAAATTGAATATATGTGCGAAAATATTAAGTATCGTGAAAATGTTATAGTGTCTCTTCATCCACATAATGACAGAGGTTGTAGTGTTGCCGACAGTGAGCTTGGAATACTCGCAGGTGCTGACAGAATAGAGGGTACACTTTTTGGCAATGGAGAGCGTACAGGCAATGTTGATATTGTAACACTTGCATTAAATATGCTTAGTCATGGAGTTGACCCTAAATTAGATTTTTCTAATATGTCTGATATTGTAGAAATATATGAAAGAGTTACACGCATGAAAGTTCATGTACGTAGCCCTTATGCAGGCGAGCTTGTATTTGCTGCATTCTCAGGTAGTCATCAAGATGCTATTTCTAAGGGCATGAAATATCGAGCTGATAATGAGCCTCATCGTTGGACAGTTCCTTATTTACCAATTGATCCAAGTGATGTGGGGCGTGAGTATCAAACTGATGTGATACGCATTAATAGTCAAAGTGGAAAGGGTGGTATTGGATATGTGCTTGAGAAAGGTTATGGATATAATTTGCCTCAAAAAATGAGTGAAGACTTTGGATATATTGCAAAAAATATGTCGGACAATTTACATAAAGAGCTTAACACTGAAGACTTATATAACTTATTTAAAGAAACCTATATTAATTCTGAAAGCAATATTACATTTGATGATTATAATTTCTCACGTGTAGGGGATAAAATTCAAGTTGTGCTAGCTGTAAAAAACAATGGTAAACTTGAAAATATTGAAGGCACTGGTAATGGTCACCTAGATGCTGTGTCTAAGGCTTTGTCTAAAATAGGCTTTAAGCATGACATTGCCGACTATAGCGAACATGCTTTAGAACGTGGAAGCACAAGTAAAGCCGCTTCTTATGTTTGCGTAACTGACGAGTCTGGCAAAACTGTTTGGGGTGCTGGTGTTGATACTGACATTATTACAGCTTCTATTAAGGGGCTTTTTAGTGCGGTTAATCGTTTATAATAAATTAAGGATTAAACTATTATGGGTATGACAATGACACAAAAAATACTCGCAGCACATGCAGGGCTTGAAAGTGTTGTGGGTGGAGACTTAATAAAAGCTAAACTAGATTTGGTTCTTGCTAATGATATTACAGGGCCTCCTGCCATACGTGAGCTTAAAAAAGCGGGGCTTAATAAAGTTTTCGATAAAGATAAAGTTTGCCTTGTAATGGATCATTTTGTGCCGAATAAAGATATTAAAAGTGCCGAACAATGTGTTGTGTGTCGTGAGTTTAGTCGTGAGCATAACATAACAAACTTTTTTGATGTTGGGCAAATGGGTATCGAGCATGTACTGCTTCCTGAAAAAGGACTTGTCGCAAGTGGGGAATTAATAATTGGTGCCGACAGTCATACTTGCACGTATGGAGCTTTGGGTGCATTTTCAACTGGTGTTGGAAGTACCGATTGTGCTTTTGGAATAGCAACAGGTGAGGCTTGGTTTAAGGTGCCTTTAGCAATTAAAATTGAGCTTACAGGTTCATTAAAAAAGTATGTTAGCGGAAAAGATGTTATTTTACACATCATAGGAATTATTGGTGTTGATGGTGCTTTATATCAGAGTATGGAGTTTTTTGGAAGCGGAATAAAAAGCCTCTCAATGGATGACCGTTTTACTATTTGCAATATGGCAATTGAGGCAGGTGCTAAAAATGGTATTTTTCCTGTTGATGAGAAGACAACACTTTACATGGAGGGGATAGTTAATCGTGACTATACATTTTATGAAGCGGATACTGACGCTGTCTATGAAAGAGTTATTGAAATAGATTTGTCTAGCCTTAAGCCAACAGTAGCACTCCCTCATTTGCCTGAAAACACAAAGACAATTGACAAGATAGGGCAGATTGAAATACATCAAAGTGTTATAGGTAGCTGTACTAATGGACGAATGGACGACATGCGTATGGCAGCTGAAATACTTAAAGGCAAAAAAGTTAATAAAAATGTTCGAACAATTATTATTCCTGCAACTCAAAGTGTTTATCTAAGTTGCATAAAAGAAGGGCTTGCTGAAGTATTTATTGAAGCAGGTGCTATTATTTCGACACCCACATGCGGGCCTTGTCTTGGAGGGTATATGGGGATTTTGGCTAAGGGAGAGCGTACAATTGCCACAACGAATCGTAATTTTGTTGGGCGTATGGGGGACACTGAAAGTGAAATTTATTTATCAAGTCCTGCGGTGGCTGCAGCTTCAGCATTGACAGGCTATATTACAGACCCAAGTTCACTTTAATAATATATTATATTAGGATTTTATTTATGAAAGCACAAGGAAAAGTATTTAAATATGGCGACAATATTGACACTGATGTTATAATTCCAGCAAGATATTTAAATATTAAAGAAATACCACTTCTTGCCAAACACACAATGGAAGACATTGACTCTACGTTTGTAGAAAATGTTGTGGAGGGAGACATTATAGTAGCCTCTAAAAATTTTGGTTGTGGATCAAGTCGTGAACATGCACCAATTGTAATTAAAGAGGTTGGTGTGTCATGCGTTATTGCTTCAAGTTTTGCACGAATTTTTTATCGTAACTCTATTAATATTGGGCTTCCTATTTTAGAATGTGCGGAGGCATCAGAAAATATTGAGGCAGGCGACAGTGTGTCAATTGATTTTAAAACTGGGATTATTACAAATAATACTAAAAATGAAACTTATACAGCACTTCCATTTCCTGATTTTATTAAAGGAATTATAGATGCTGGTGGGCTTCTTAATAGTATAGACAAAAGTAAAGCGTAATTATTTAAGAGTAGGATTATTAAAATGAATTATAACATAGCTGTAATTAAAGGCGATGGAGTTGGTCCTGAGGTTGTGGGCGAGGGGATTAAGGTTCTTCTAAAAATTGCTACAAAATATGGGCATAAGTTTAATTTTAATAATGTGCTAGCAGGTGGTGAGGCAATTGACGCTACAGGTGAATGTTTGCCACAAAAAACAATAGACGCTTGCCTCTCAAGTGACAGTATTATTTTGGGAGCTGTTGGTGGTAGTAAATGGGATAATGAACCTGCACATAATCGCCCTGAGTCAGCATTACTTGGACTACGTGAAGCATTAGGGCTTTTCGCAAATATTAGACCTGCCAAAATGTATAAGGCACTTGAAAATGCGTGTCCAATTAAACCTGAAATTATTGGTAATGGTTTTGATATTGTTGTTATGCGAGAGCTTACAGGTGACGTTTATTTTGGTAAAAAATATCGTGATGACAATGGTGTTGCACATGATGACATGAATTATTCGGTTAAAGAAGTTACACGTATTGCTCACAGGGCTTTTAAGATGGCAGAATTAAGAGGTAAAAAAGTAACTAGCGTTGATAAAGCAAATGTACTCGAAACAAGCCGTTTATGGCGTGAAACTGTCGAAAATGTGTCAAAAGAGTATAAAAACATCACACTTAACCACATGTATGTTGATAATGCAGCTATGCAGTTAATTCGAAATCCATCACAATTTGATGTTATTTTGACGGGCAATTTGTTTGGAGATATTTTGTCGGATGAGGCTAGCATGATTACAGGTAGTATTGGAATGCTTCCTAGTGCGAGTATGGGGGAGGGTAAAATTGGAATGTATGAGCCTATACATGGTAGTGCTCCTGATATTGCGGGAACAGGAAAAGTTAATCCAATAGCGACTATTCTTTCGATTGCGATGATGCTTAAATATAGTTTTGACCTTACAGCAGAATCTCTTGACATTGAAAATGCAGTGCTAACTGTTCTTAATGATGGAGCGAGAACAAGCGACATAGCAAGTTCTTCTGAAAAATATCTTACAACAAGTGAGATGGGCGACATTATTTGTGATGCTATATTAAATTAATTAAATCAAACTTTTACTCTAAAAAATATTTACAATATTAAAACTATCAACTATAATAGTATTTTATATAATTAAGGATGAAACATGCATAAATATATTTTGACACTTATCTTACTTTTATCTTTTACTTCTCTCACTTTTAGTACACAGACAAATAATAATGAGTTAAATAATGCTTTAATTGAAGCGTCTAAAAATGGCAACTTAAAAAAAGTTAAAGAGTTAATTGAAAATGGTGCTAATATTAATGCTACAAGTGAGTTCGGTGAAGAAACTGCCTTAATACAGGCTTCGAAGAATGGTCACATTAAAATAGTAAAGTTCTTACTAAAAAATAATGTTGTTATTGATAGTGGCGAACATACAGCTTTAACTAGCGCTGCTATAGAAAGACATTTAGAAATTGTAAAACTCTTAATAGATGCTCGGGCTAATGTTAATGCTAAAGACCCTTCAGGCTATACTGTTATGGGGCATGTTCTTACTACAGACACTCTATACATCAAAGAAAAAGAAAACACTAGAGAAATTGTAAAATTATTACTTGACAATGGTGCGGATATTTATTTATCAGACACACATTATTTTACAGCTTTGATTTGGGCTTCTAGTAAGGATTATGCTGATATTGCAAAATTACTAATTGATGCAGGGGCTGATGTTAATTTTAGAGAGCCTGATGGTGGTACTGCATTAATATTTGCGACATATAATGGAAGTGTCGAGATTGTAAAACTACTTATTAATGCAGGGGCTGATGTTAATAATAATTATGATGAGTCTCCATTGATAATTGCTTCTAGAAACGGATATACTGAAATTATAAAACTCTTAATTGATGCAGGAGCGGACGTTAATGAAAGTATTTATGATGAAACAGCTTTGATGGTGGCTTTAGAAAATGGACATGCTAAAATAGTGAAACTTTTAATTAGTGCTGGAGCTAGTAATTAAAGTTTTAGACTATATATATTAAAAAAATATTTTAAGTAAAATTGTTCATATCAAATAATGTAGGTTCATTGTTTTCAGGTGCTTCTTTAGTATTTTTAATATTACTTAAAATCCCATATTTATTTTTTAAGGACTCGACCATTTTGTAAAGCTCATATTTATATGTTTTATCAACTTCACCAATTCTATATAATTTTTGTAATGGGGCATATAAGTTTGGCATTTCACTTTTTATAAAATCAAAAAATACAGTTCTTGTTTTTCCACGTAAATTGAGAGTAGTTGAAAGAACATAAGACACTTTGCTTTTTTTTGCTTCGCTATATAGTGCGTCAATATTTTCTTTGCTATCTGTGATGTATGGAATAATAGGCATAAAGTGTAGCCCAGTGGAGGCATTAGTTTTTGAAAACTCTTCAAGCATATTAAACCTAGCCATAGAGCTTGATGCATTAGGTTCAATTTTTTTTTGTATGTCGTCATCCATAGACGTTATTGTTGAAGCAATATTGACAGAGGTAATTGATGCGAGCTTTTCAATTAATTCATAATCACGCAAAATTAAATCGGACTTGGTAGAAATAGTGCAAGGGTTTTTATATTTTATCATTAAGCTTAAAATATCAGGCATAAGTTTATATGTGTTTTCAAGTTGCTGATAGCTGTCAGTTACGCTACCAAGATTAATAATTTTTCTTTTAGACTTTTTTTTTGAAAGTTCTCGTTCAAGCATTTCTACAATATTAATTTTAATATAAATGTCTTCATAATATTTTTCGTCTCCAAGATAATCATGTGAATAAATGGCATAACAATATTTACAACCATGCTCACATCCACGATAAATATTTAAATCTAAATCAAATGGAAATCTTGAAGTTTTTAATTTGTTACAAGCACTTTTAGTGTATATTTCTTTATATGTAGGCATGTCTTCATTTATAAATATTTATTAATTTATTATTCTTTATCATTGTAAACTTTTTCATGAAATGAAGTGTATTCTTTTACAATTGCTTCAGGATTAAGGTATGTAATAACGTCAAGCATTTCTTCTTCTATGACATCACGAATATAATATTCTAATACAACATTTTCTCCAACTGTACCGCTGTCTCTTAACTCTTTTAAACTCTTAACTACAATTTCGCCAATTTTTCTGCGGAATAATAATGCCTCGTTTGTAAAGTTATACTCATCATCTATAAATATATCTCCTTGTTCCTTAATATATAGTGCAAGAATTTTTGAAAGCTCTGTAAACTCCTCATCTGCCCCTTCATCAAGATTCCATTCATCAGTTGCATATTTATAAAATAGAATATCATCTTCTAAATCTTTTTCTGAATCTATTGCGTCAAGATGAGATTGAGTAAGTGCTCCTGCTTGAATTAAATACATATCCTCTAATAATTCAATATCAAAACCACAAATGTCGCTGTGTTTTTCACTAATTTCTTTGTATGCTTTTCTAATAGCTATACTTAAAAGTCTTTCGAATTCTACATAATCAAACATTATTTTATCCTTTTGTTATTTTACGCTAATAAAATAAACCTAAAACTTCTCACAAAATATAGCATTATAAATAAAAAATACAAGTGTAGTTTATTATAAAAAATATTATTACTTGACTATAAAAAAAAACTATATAAAATGTGTAAGCTCATGGAGAAGCCGTATTTAAGGAAATATATGATGCCTTTTTATCGATTAATGCTTATCACGAATAAGGGGAATATACCTTTACCCGAATATTTAGACTTTATTAAAGAATGTGCTGATTCTGGTATAACGTCTCTCCAGCTCAGGGAAAAATCACTTTCTTTTAATGAGTTAGTAGATTTTGGGGAATACTTAAAAGAAACATTATCCCCATACAATATACCTTTAATAATAAATGATTTTCCTTTGCTTGCGAAAGCGCTTAAAACTCCATATATCCATTTAGGGCAAAGTGATGGTAGTGTAGAAAATGCTTTAAGTATTATGTCTGATATTCAAATAGGGATTTCTATCGATACTATAGAAAATATGCATGAAGCAAATTGTAATGATTCACTTGCTTATGTAACAGCTAGTGCTATATTTTCATCTAATAATAAAAATAATATTAAAACAGTGTGGGGACTTTTAGGTCTTAAAAAATTATCACTTATTTCAAAACACCCACTTACAGCAATTGGAGGCATTACACTAAACAATATTTCTGATGTACTCACACATGGAGCTAAGGGAATTGCTTTAATTGGTGAGATTCATAATGCTAAAAATAAAAGTAAAACTGTAAAAGAGTTTAGACAAATATTAAATAGTTATTTAGGAGTATAGCATGATTGACATTAGAGAATATAAAAATGAAATAGAGTCAAAAAAACCTATAGTATTAAATCTAACAAATTATGTTGTTATGGATTTTGTTGCGAATGCTTTACTTGCCTTGGGGGCATATCCAATTATGAGCGAGGACTTAAGTGATTCAAGTGATATTCTTAAAATAGCCGATTCAGTTGCTATGAATATAGGCACAGTTAATGATGAGTTTAGGAAAATATCTTTAGCACTCGCAAAAGAAAATGATAAAAAAAAGCCATTAATACTTGACCCTGTTGGAATTGGAGCAAGTGTTATACGTACTAAAGTGGCTGAAGAGTTACTTCCTTTTTCTACAATATTAAGAGGTAATGGAAGTGAGATTTTATCTTTTTCAAATAAATTACATGTTTCAAGTGGTGTTTATTCAAACCTTAATTCAAGTGATGCATTAGAGAGTGCTAAGTCTTTAAGTTCTAATAATAATATTGTAGTGTCAGTTTCAGGTGCTACCGACTACACCGTAAGTAAAAATTCTTATTACAAATCTTCCTATGGTAGCAGTATGATGTCGAAAATTACAGGTACAGGTTGTGTACTGACAGCAATTATAGCAGCATTTAATGCGGTTTCAGACAATGCTTTTTTATCAACTGCTGCTGCGAGTATTTTTTATAGTGTATGTGGGGAGACAGCCACAAAACGATCAAATGGTTCTTTGGGTTCATTTAAGGGGCATTTTATTGATGCTTTGCATGAGCCTGATTATGATTATATTCAAGAAAAAATAAATAATATACGTTTGGAGGAATAATTAATGATAAAAAATCCTGTGCTTTCTATTGCGGGTTTTGATAACTCTGGTGGGGCAGGGCTTCAAGCTGACCTTAAAGTTTTTACATCATTTGGCTCTTATGGCATGACAGTGGTTACTGCTATTGCCGTTCAAAACACGACAGGGGTTAAAGGTTGCTATATGATTCCAAGCAATGTTATTAAAGAGCAACTTGAAAGTATATTTGAGGACATTCCGCCTAAAGCAATTAAAATAGGCATGCTTTTTAACGAAGAGATTATTAACACTGTGCATGACTTTCTTACTAAAAATAATGTTCAAGTACCAATTGTTATTGATCCTGTAATGCTTGCTAAAAGTGGCGACCAATTACTTTTAAGTGAAGCAAGAGAATGCCTAATAAAAAAACTTATTCCACTTGCGACTATTGTAACTCCTAATTTACCTGAAGCAATAGAATTAACAGGAATGACTGTGGAAGAATCAAAAACTATGAGTCAAGAAAGTTTAGCCAAAAAAATATTGTTACTTGGATGTGAATCTGTTTTGGTTAAGGGTGGGCATTATTCAGGTGAGTTTTCTGAAGACATTTTTTTGAAAAGAGGCTCTGACACTATAACCTTAAATGCTAAAAGAATAGACACCAAAAATACTCATGGCACAGGGTGTACACTTTCGGCTGCTATTGCCGCTTTACTTTCAAAAGATTATTCTTTAGAAGATAGTGTAAAAAATGCTAAAATATATCTTTCAAAAGCATTGGAATCAGCAGCTTTACAAAGTGTTGGGAAAGGGGCAGGTCCTGTTGACCACACTTGGTTTTTAGATGAATGTTGTGCTGGTAAGTTATTATAGATATTTTTTTTGATAAAATTAATAATTATATTGAAGTATTAATAAACTAGTATAAAATGCTTTCTATGTATATGTTAACTTAAAATATACATAAGGAATAATATAATGCTTAGTTTAAGTAATTTTTTAATACTTGCTGTAGGTTGCTCTCTTGCGGGTTTTGTAGATGCTGTAGCTGGAGGTGGTGGGCTTATAAGTTTGCCTGCCTATTTACTTACAGGTATTCCAATTCATTTTCTTTTGGGAACAAATAAACTCACCGCAGCCCCAGGGGCAGTGGTGTCAGCTTTAACATTTTTTAAACATGGAAAAGTTACAACTAAGTTTATGAAACTGTTTATACCCTTGACGGCTTTAGGTGCTTTTTTAGGGGTTAAAACAGTTGTGCTTATGGATCAAACTATTTTAAGACCTTTCATAATGGTTATGATACTTGTGGTTGGTGTCTATACACTTTTTTCAAAAACAATAGGCTCTACTAATGAGTTTGACGAGAGCAAAGTTCGAGTTAAGCATTATGTTATAGGTAGCTTGTTTTCATTTTGTATGGGATTTTATGACGGATTTTTTGGCCCAGGGACTGGCAGTTTTCTCATAATGTTTTTTATTCTATATTATAAAATGGACTTCATAACTTCATCAGGCAATGCGAAAGCGATTAATCTGACAAGTAATTTGACGGCATTGGCTATGTTTGCGATAGAAGGTAAAGTTGCATATTCAGTAGGGTTGCCAATAATAATTTTTGTAATGATTGCGACATGGTTTGGTGCTAAGCTTGCTTTGAAAAAAGGCATTAAAGTTATAAAACCAATATTTGTAACTATGTCATTATTAGCATCGCTCAAACTTTTATTTGATATGTTTAAGTAATTTT
>CAMRCO010000018.1 GCA_947040945.1 uncultured Spirochaetia bacterium | reverse complement strand
TTCATAAGGAATTATTAAACTTTCAAAATCGGTTAAGATGTCATGTAGAGCATAGTTGCCAAATACTATGTACAGAATTGATACAGACTATTAGATGCTATATATAGAAACTACACTCTACAAACTAGTATGCAAAGTGTTGGATTTGTTGCTTTTTGGTACAGTAATAAGACATGTGTAACTTTAGCACATTAATCGTATCATAAAGTTGCATTTATATACACTCTGTTATAAAATTAGGCTAAGCAATTTTTTAGGAGGCATACATGACAAAGGTAGTTTTAATTAGACATGGCGAGAGCGTTTGGAATAAAGAGAACCTATTCACAGGTTGGACTGATGTTGTTCTTTCAGATAAGGGTGTGCTTGAGGCAAAAAAAGGCGGAGCTGTACTTAAAAAAGAGGGCTTCGATTTCGACATTGCGTACACATCATTACTTACTCGTGCGATTAAAACGCTTGACTTAGCACTTGAAGAACTTGGGCTTTCATGGATTCCTGTTCAAAAGTGTTGGGAGCTTAATGAAAGACATTATGGTTCTTTACAAGGGCTTAACAAATCACAAACTGCTGAAAAATATGGTGAGGATCAGGTGAAAATATGGAGACGTAGTTATGATACTCCACCACCACCATTAGAAAAATCAGATGAAAGATATCCCGGGCATGATAAACGTTATAGCGGACTAACTGAAAAACAACTTCCATTAACTGAGTGCTTAAAAGACACAGTTGAGAGAGTAATTCCTTTTTGGGAGAATATTGTACTTAAAGACATTAAAGAAGGCAAAAGCGTTGTTGTTGTAGCACATGGAAACAGTCTTCGTGCTTTAGTTAAACATTTAGAGGGTATAAGTGATGACGACATCATTGAAATTAATATTCCAACAGGTATGCCTTTGGTTTTTGAACTTGATGACAATTATAAAGCGACAAAAAAGTATTATCTTGGTGATCCTGAAGAGGTAAAAGCTGCTATGGATGCTGTTGCTAATCAAGGAAAGAAGAAATAGCTTACTGTTGTTATTATGGATGAAATTATTATATGTGAGAAGCGTTACTTTTCATTTGCTGATTATATAAAAACTCGCTTTCCTTATAAAGTGTGTAAAGTGTCAATTGATACAAACTTTGGTTGTGCCCACAAAGAACATGGTGGGGGATGTGCATTTTGTAGCCTTTTAAGTTATAGACCTTCATATATTGATCACACAAAAGAAGTGGAGGAGCAATGGCTTAAAGGTTGCGATAATGCGAGAAAACGCTATAAAAAGTATTATGCATACTTTCAAATGGGAACCCCACTTGAATCTAATGTTTCGGCTGACTCTTTACTTACAGCTAGAAAGCTTATCAATTATGACGAGTGTGTTGGATTAATGTTTGGTGCAAGAAGCGACATGACAGAAAAATCTGTGCTACAAGAATTAAACACTTTGGCAGGCGATACAGGAAAAGAAGTATGGCTTGAAATGGGTATTCAGTCAACGCATGATGAGACTCTAAACTATATTAATCGAGGGCATAGCTACAATTCTTTTGTATCAAAAGTAAATGAAATACATGACACTTATAAAAATATATTTGTATCAACTCATGTTATATTTGGACTTCCTAAAGCGGAGGGAGTAATTGAAAGTGAAAGCGAGATGATAGAAACTATATTAAGACTAAACAAGCTTCCTATTAAAGCTGTAAAATATCATCACTTGCAAATTGTCGAGAACTCATTACTTGCTGACATTTATAAAAAGTCACCATTTGAAACTTTAAAAGAAGCTTATTATATAGAACTAATATGTAAAGTGGTGTCTCTTACAAATCCTAATATAATTATAGCTCGTCTTTTGGGGGACAGCCATTTTAATACTCTTATCGCTCCAATTTGGGGTACAAATAAATCAAAAATAATCAGCAAAATAAATAAAAGCCTAGAAGAAGGTAATATATTTCAAGGTTGTCTACTTTCTAATTAAAAAATAATCTAAAAAGAGTACTTTACCATTTAATAATGTTAAATATATACTTCACTTTGTCGATACTTAATACAAGTCAACAAAATATAATAAATATTGACTATAATTAATTAGTGAGGCAGTTGTATGACAACAAAACAGATTGAAGATAATGACTTATTATCTAAGTATTTAACTTATGTCAATGTAGAAAAAGGGCTTTCTAAAAATAGTTTAGATTCATATAAACGTGATTTATTAATTTATTTAACTTTTCTTAGCAACAATAAGAAATCTGTGCTTAGGGCAACTCGAAAAGATATTGAAAAGTTTTTAGAGGAGCGAACTAAAACGGGGTCAAAACTTCGTACAGTAGCTCATAATAAAGTTAGTATAGGTAATCTTTATAAGTTTTTAGTTAGAGAGAAATATTTATCTAAAAATCCAACTGATAACCTTGAAGTTATTAGGCTTAAAAGAACATTGCCAGAATATCTTACTGGTGAGGAAGTTGAAAGATTACTTTCTGTCCATGATATAACTACAAATAAAGGTCTTCGTGACAAAACTATTTTTGAACTTATATATTCATGTGGACTTAGAGTGAGTGAGCTATGTGCTCTTAAAATGGATGATGTTTCCATGAAAGATAAACATTTGAGGCTTTTTGGAAAAGGTAGCAAGGAACGTATTGTACCTATAAATGATAAGGCACTTGAATTATTAAAAATTTATGTAAGTACAAGTAGAGTGTCTATTCTTAAAGAGAAAACTACAAAAGAGTTGTTTGTAAACTTTAGAGGGGATAAAATTTCACGTGTAGGAATATGGAAAATAGTTAAAGAAACTATGAAAAAAAGTGGCATTGATAAAAATGTTTATCCTCATACACTTAGACATAGCTTCGCAACACACTTAATACAAAACGGAGCTGATTTAAGGTCTGTTCAAATTATGTTAGGTCATTCTGATATAACTACTACAGAAATATATACACATGTAGATTCAGCACACTTAAAAAAGCAGATTACTAAACATCCTAAGCATATAAGACATAATAATTAAAAGAACCACAAATATGAAGAAGAGTATTATTACAACATCCATTTTGTTAGTTGTTTCTTTCGCTTTAGTACTATTAACTTTTGGTATAGGGGAGAGAGTCAGTATCATAAGTTATTCTAATAGCGAGGATGATTTTGAGCGTATGGTGAGTAGTCATCGAATAGACATGTCAAATCCTGATGCTTTAAGATTAATACCTACAGAACCTGAGTCAGGATATGATTTGGCTGTAGATTTAGAGGATTTTTATTATTCTGATGGGTCTATAAGTTCTAGAAATAGCATAGATTTCTATAGGCAAGATACTTTACTTTCTGAAGATGACTTAATTTATGGTATGCCAACAGCTAATATGCTTCCGTCTTTAGTTTTACCTAAAAAAACAGATTCTAATGCTCAAAAAATTAGTGGCATAGTAGAAAATGCTATATTAAATACGTCAAAAGATAGAAACGCACCTCGAGTTTCTATTAATTTATCGACAATATCAGCTTTTAGATATGAGCCTGTTGTAATAAACTCGTCTATATATACAAAGGATACTATTAAAAATATTGTAATGTATGTTCGAGATAAAAAAAGTTTAGTGGTTAGTCCTAATGTGGATAAAAAATACCCTATAAATATATTTAAGACAGACGCTTCAGGGTACAAAGGTACTTATTTGCATCCTTTTGGAGGAGACACTGGTTTATACCAAGCTGTTGTACTTGTGTCAACGGCTAATGGCGTTTTTGGATACACACATGACTTTACTATGAAAGGTCGTACTTCTCCGCCAGCTGGAAAAACTAAGAAAATAGCTTCACTTGAATACACAATAGACCTTACTAAAAAACAAGTTCCTAGTGTTCTGACAGGTGAGCCAACAGGGTATGAAGAACTTTATGACTGGGTTAGATATATGAAAGCTGATTCATTTTGGGTTATAGGTGGTCAAACTACAGGTTGGACTGGAGGAATTACACCAGCAAACCCATGGAATAGTGCTAGTAAGAAAAATATTGATAACCTTGCTAAGAGTGAAAATCAGAAAGAGACTAAACTAGGTGCATATTTAATGGCTTATTTTGCTGCAGGTGGCGGGCAGAAAAAAGGTGGATACGAGATATCTGTCGGCTATAACAGAGAAACAGGTCGCTTAATAGAGAGCAGGCATATTTCTTTAGCGTCTAAAAAGAGAGTTGATGATATTATATCTTTACTTAAATATTATGATGACAATCCAAATGTTCATTATCTTGGACTTGACTTTATAAGAACAGGTGAGACAGACGGATACGAAATGGTTGATGAAATGGTCGCCCTTACTGGAGTTTATACTCCTGCTAATTGGTCACGTATGAGTAAAGCAAACCGCATGCTTTGGCTTGCTAGAAATAGAGGAAAAAGAGAAATTAGCATGAAATGGCGTTGGTTTAGAGCACATACAGAGGCTTTAATTATAAAATCTATAAAAGATTCAGGTATTAAAAAACCTCTTTGGGCTTTCACATTAGGATGGGCACAAGGCTCTGAGCATGGACAAGACCCTTATATGTTCTTTGATGCGGGTATTGATTATGATGCTGTTATGATATATGAAGCGAATCGACCACAACATGTTGGTATGCTTCAAAGTTGGCCTAGGTATCTTAATGGTGAGTATAATGTTTTAGTTGGAAATATGATAGATAATCGACTTCAAGATGGTAGTTTAAGACCAGAAATTGAATATATGAGACGTATATATGAAGCAGAGGCTAAGTTTAATAGCGGTAGTCGTATACGTGGAGTATTTTTTCATGATATATCAAGAATGATGTGGTCTAAGTATAGAGGTTCTGGAAATGGAATTAGAGAATGGGCAAACATTAATGCGGCTGTTGTCTCAAGAATAGAAGAGAAGTATTCAGAAAATCCATTTACTGTAACAATTGAGCTTGATGAAAAACAAAGAAGGGGGGTTGTTACTGTACTAAACCGTACCCCAATAAGAATAAATAATATTAAGATAAAGCCTGTATTATCAGGTGGGCTTTCTTCAGTAAATATAGAAGAGACTATAACAAGTTTGCAAGGTGGAGCTAGTATAAGTGTACCATTTAAATATGCGTATGGAAGAAATGTTTATTCATCTTTACTTTCATTTAGGGTAGAATCTCAAAGTGGGCATGAGAATGTGGCAGTGGCATATACTTTGCTCTCTACATTCAAAGGTATTAAGCAAAGAAAACCTGCTGGTGTAGCATCATCTGAACCTAAATAAAAAGTAAACTAAACAGTAGTTATTATGATATGTTAGATAAAATTAAAATAGACATTGCTTTATATAAACCTGAAATTCCTTCTAATACAGGTAATATTGGAAGGTTATGTGTTGGAACAGACTCTAATTTACACATAGTTGGAAAACCATCTTTTTTGCTTAGAGACAAAGATATTAAAAGAGCGGGTCTTGATTATTGGGATAAACTTACATTTATAAAACATGAAAAAGAAGAGGATTTTATAGATTATTGTAAAGATAATAATAAATCAATTATAGTTGTTAGTAAGTTTGCTAAAGTAAGGTATGACTTGTATGATTATAGTTTGGGGCATGACATAATTTTATTGTTTGGACGAGAATCTAAAGGGGTTCAGGGATCACTTTTTGAAGAGTCTTCTTTTGACAGCGTTTTTATACCAATGACAGACAATATAAGGTCAATTAATTTATCAAATAGTGCTGCTATAGTACTATATGAGGCATTAAGACAAATTGATTTTAATTCAATTTAATGTATAATAGGTTTCTGTTTTTTTATTACAATACACATTTTATATAGTTTGCTTTTATAAAAATATTAATTAAATTCTCTTGACTTTAATTTTTATGATTATAGAATTAATTATAATGTTTATAATATTTTTAGGAGGATATTTAATGTTTTTTCGTTATCTATTTTTTTCATTTATTGTAGTCTTATCAATTTCATGTTCATCTATACCAGTAAAAGAATATGAAAGGGTTACGGCTCTTAGAGAAAAAGCTACAAAATACGATGCTATAAAGACTTATTCCCCAGAGGAATTTAAGTTGGCTGAGGCAGATTATCTTAAAGCTGATGCAATAGTTAAAGCTGAGAATGAGGAAGAAGGTAAGAATGCTAAAGTATTTTTACTGACGTCTGAAACAAATTATAATTTAGTTATAGATAAGGGTTACCCTGACTATGCTAATGATTTGAAGACAGAGACAGATGGAGAGATTCAAAAAAATGTAGAAATAAAGTCAGAGGTTCTTTTTGCTCTTGACATTGATGCTGCTAATATTTTATATCAAGAAGCGTTAGTGAGTCTTGAGTCAAGCAATTATGACGACACTATAGACAAATTGCTTTTAGCTAAAGAAAAGTATACTAGTGTATATACTCTTGTTAAAGAGAAATATGACAAAACAGATACAGCTTTAGTTGATGTAAAAACTAAGCTTTCTTCTTTAGAGAGCATGATTAAAGAGCTTGAAACTCTTAAAAAAAAGAAATAATAATTACTAGAGGATGTATATAATGAAAATTAATAATTGTTTTCTATCTTTACTAATACTAATGTTTTCTTGGTCTGTATTAATACCTCAGAGTTATGAAGAGGCATCTGGTACTGTAGAAGAAGCTGAAGTTCTTAAAGATGATGGGCAGTATGACGAAAGTTATGTTAAAACACAGGAAGCTTTAGGGCAAATAGATTCTACTTCCATGAATATTTTTAGTCAGATTATGAACTTAAAAATTGGGGAAAGTAAGACATTGGCTGACGAAGCATTAGCTGAGGCTAAAGAATCTGGAGCAGCAACTGATGCTCAATTTAAGCCACAATTTGATAAGGCTATGACTTTATATAATAGTGCGAACGCATCAAACACAGCGGCAGTAGCAGAAACTACTAATTTAACAGTAGCATCAAATAGCTACACATTTGCACTAAATTCATTTGGCACTGTTGCAAAAGATGCTGCTAAGGTTAAAAATGACTACATTGCACGTGAGCAAGGAGTTACTTCAAAGGCTATAGCTGATGTTAAAACACAGTATAATAATGCGATAAAGTCAAAATCAATTGTCAAAGGCGACAATATAGATAAAGTAGTTTCACAAGCTTTAACAAGTGCTGATACATCATTAAAAGCAAATGATTTTCAGGCAGCAAGAAAGCAAGCTGAAAATGCACTAGCACAAGTTGGTTTGGCAGATAAAAAACATGCTGACTTAATGAAAAATGCAGAAGCTACTGTTAATGCTAGTAAAGAAAAATATAATAATGCTTTGGCTCAAAATATGATTGAGAAAGGCAATGAGGATGACGGTAAAGTTTTAGCCATTTTGAAAGAAGCAGAGGATGGTCTAAAAACAAATAGTCCTGCTGTTGCTATAGCGAAGGCTGATGAGGCTTCAAAATATTTGGATAATGTTAATATTAATGTTGCAAGTTCAAATGATAAAGAAAATGTGGATGTTAAAACGCTTATAGATAATGCTAAAACACAGCAGAACACTATGATTGCTGAGAACACACTTCAAAAAGACAGTGAAGAAGATGTGAACATTACTAGTTTGATAACTGATTCAGAGACTGCATATAATAGTAATGATAATACTTTAGCACGTGAAAAAATCGTGTTAGCACAGACTGCGTTAAATGATTTAACTAATAAAGATTCTACTGATGGTGTTGTAGAGATAACTGATGGAACTACTGATGATACTCAAGACACAACACTTGGTGACACTACAGGAACTGTTGTCGTTACTACTCCAGATGATGGAGCTACAGTAACTGACGGCACAATAACAGCTGATGGAACGGAAGCCACAAATACTGTTAATACTGAAGGTAAAGTTACAGTGCTTCCTGAATATTATACAGTTGTAAGCAGAGTTCCTTTAACAGATGCTTTGTGGAGAATAGCTGCTATGAGTTTTGTTTATGATGAAGCTCTATATTGGGAGAGACTATATCTTGAAAACAGAAATGTACTTAGAGACCCTAATAATCCAAACTTAATATTTCCGGGGCAAGTTCTTAAAATTCCTAGTATATTAGGTGAGTCAAGAGCGGGTACTTATGATGAAGCACTCGAATATGTTACTTTTGAAGAGGCTTTGAAATTAGAAAATATAGAGATGCCTGCGGAACCAAATTATTAAAAATATTCCTATCATTAGGTAATAAAAAAAAGCCAGAGATAAAATTATTATTCTCTGGCTTTTCTTATGTCTAATTTAGTATTGGTAATTCTTATTCTATAATTATCACATAAGTCATTTTTGATCTTTTAATAGTTATAGTGAACTCTTCTACATTTTTATTTGCTATTACAAAGTTGCTATAGTCATCTATGTTTGATATTGATACCCCATTTATAGCTTTTATAACGTCTCCGGGTTTAAGTCCTTCTCTATATGCTTTTGATGATTGAGCTATATTTATAACTACAATGCCTTTCTCATCTGGTTTAATCTGTAAGCGTTTTGCTAAATCAGCTGTTACATTAGATACTTCTATGCCCATCCAATCTTCTTTAGCGTATTCAAGTTTACTTTGTTTTGAGTTTCTCTCAATTATACCAGATTCATCATCATCAGGTCTTGCTTCCATTGTTATATTTGTTGAAAGTGTTCTTTTATTTCTAATATATGTTAGTTTTACAGTTTTTCCAACGGGGGTTTCTGATACTACCTTAAAGAGACTCTCAGCATTTAATGTCTCTTCCCCATTTATTGATGTTATAATGTCTCCTTCCTTAAGACCTGCTTTGCTTGCAGGAGAGTTATCTACAACATCACTAATATATACGCCACTATTTTGTTTTAAGTTGAGTCCTCGTGCAAGGTTTTCATCTATATCTTGTGGATAAAGCCCTATATAGCCTCTTGTAACACGTCCTGTTTCTTTAAGCTGTGATATAGCAAGGCTTGCTACATTTATAGGGGTTGCAAAACCTAAACCTATATTTCCACCAGATGTAGAGTAAATCATAGTGTTTATTCCTATAACCTCTCCATATATATTAAATAATGGACCACCTGAGTTGCCCGGGTTTATAGCAACATCTGTCTGTATATAACGCTGATATCTATTTGCTCCAACATCACTTCTTCCTTTAGCACTAACAATACCAAATGTTACAGTATTATTAAGTCCGTAAGGGTTTCCAATAGCGACAGCAAACTCGCCCGGTTCTATCATATCGCTATCGCCTATTTCTACATAAGGTAAGTCTTTAGTTGATTCTATTTTAAGCAATGCTAAGTCATAACCCTCATCATATCCGATAAGCTCAGCAGGATATTCCTCCTCATCACCATATAGCATAATATTTATTTTGCTAGCACCTTTAACAACATGATAGTTTGAAAGTATATGTCCTTCTTTGTCTATTATAAATCCACTACCAAGGGACTTTTGTGGTCTTCTTGATTGTTGTGGTGCTTGTTCCCCGAAGAAGTGTTTGAAAAAGTCTTCATAATACCTGTCTTGTTGTGATTGCCTTGCTGTAGGTGCTATTTCTGATGAAATATTTACAACACCAGCCATATTTTTATCAACTATAGATCTTATAGAGTTTTGAACTCCTAGTGCTGTTTTTAGGTTATCACTAGTGTTTCCCCTTTCATTATTTTCAGCATAGGCTAAAAAATCACTGTTTTTATCATTTCTTTCGTATGAAAAGATAAAGAATGACAGTATTATGCCAACAAGTGTGAATGTAAGTCCTAAGTTTAGTAAAAATATAAACGAGTATTTTTTATTACTATTCTTGTTTGTCATTTATTCCCCCCCCCTTAAATAATATATGATTAATTTGTTTTAATTTTATATAAGTATTTTTTGTTTTAATTATTTTACGCTACATTTTTAATAACTTAGCAAATATCTAAAAGTAAAAGTAACTATATATCATAATCGGTTTTTTTATAGAAAATTTCAGGCTCATTATTTGGTCTCGTATTCCATCGACCATGTGACCAAATCCAGTGTTCAGGATTCGCTCTTATAATGTTTTCAAGCTCTTTGGTGTACCTTTGTGTATTGTGTAAAATTGTCTCTTCTTTTGTGCCTTTTTCCTCAATTACAAACTCTTCAGATATATGCAAATGATGATAACCATTCTTATTAGGTACATCATGGGCTATAATAATTGGAGAACCTGTTTTCATAGCCATAGCAATAGGTCCTGTTGGAGTGGCTGCAGGACATCCAAAAAAGTCTACATAAACGCCTTCTAAAAAGTTTTGATCGCATAAAAATGCTAATGGGCTATTGCTAACTTTAAGAGCATGAAACATTAATTTTAAGTCTTCTTTTTTCTTTCTATTAATGCATGTAGAGCCTCTTTTTTCCCTCATTTGCTTTAAGTAAGTGTCAAGTTTATGATTATGTAAAGGAGTTACTATTATATAAGGTTTGTATTTTCTCATAGCGAAATAAAAAGCAAGATATTCCCAATTTCCTATATGCCCTGTTATACATACTATCCCTTTATTTCTTTCAAGTAGTTTATCGAAAATATCCCCGCCTTCTATTTTTAGTCTTCTAAGTATTTGTGAGTCACTCATGCGAGCTGATCTCAGAAACTCAGCAAAAACGGCAATCATGTTTTGCATAGATAGTAGTGCTATTTTTTTTCGTTCTTTAAATGTTTTTTCAGGGAATGCTTGTTTTAAGTTTATTAAGGATACAATTCTTGACTTACTTGAAACATGGTATAGTATAAGTCCAACTAATTTTGAGAAGTATATGATGAGCCTATACGGTACAAATGCTATTATTTTCATAAAAAATACTATAGCAGTATATTCTAAATCGATTGTATGTTGATTTTTTTGTGCCAATTTGTCTCCTAAATATTAAGTATTTTCTATTATAATTATATATACATAAATTAAAAAATCAAATTTTTTGGATTATGTATATATATATTTTTTATTTGCTTTTTTTAGAAAGTGTATTATAGTTTGCTATGCGTATAAAAAAAGACAATAAATTAATGTCAAATACTGAAACAAAAAAACTTGTTTCGAGAATATGTGCCATTATTTGTATAGTATGTTCTTTACTATCAATAGCTGTTCTTGTTTTGCTTATAGTTCTTTCTGATAGTGGAATATCTATAACTTCATTTTCTCTATATGCAGGATTTCTGACTATATTCTACATTATAAACGCAATTTATAATTTTTTTCCATTCGGGTTTAGAGCTAAAAAAGTTTTTTTTATACTCTCGCATGCTTTTTTTATAACGATAATTTTAGGTACGTATATACCACTTTGTCTTATTATATTTAAAGGTGGTTGGGGTTGGGGACTTTTTGGTGCTATAGTGTTGCTTGCTGTTTTTGGTATAGTTATGAGATGTGTTTTTTCATATAGATGGCGTGGAGCTACAGAAACTTGCTATTACTTCATTATTAACTGGATTTGGATAATACTGATTCCAAAAGTTTTAGCGACTATAGGTGAAGAAGGTATGATTTTATATCTTACAGGTTTCTTAATACTCAATATTTCCATGCTTTTTTATAGGTTGGCTGTGTATGAAGTGAACAAAAGATACGTGCTTTTTATGCCTCTTTTTTATTTTTTCTTGATATTATCAAATATATGCCATGCTGTGTTTATGTTTTTATTTTTGACTTAAATAAATAATTTAATAGGAGAATATTATGATTAAAGAAAGTTTAGTGAATTATATTTATGATTCAATAAAAGAGAATTGGGATTTAAATGCTTTTTCAGATTATGGTACAAACAATGTATTAACTTATGGTGATGTTGGAAGTATGATAACTGATATGCATTCCAACTTTAAGAAAATAGGTATTCATAGAGGGGATAAAATTGCATTATGTGGCTCTAATAGTTCTAATTGGTCTGTTATATATTTATCTGTTTTAACTTATGGTGCGGTTATTGTTCCAGTATTAGTTGATTTTACATCTGAGGATATTGTTTCTATAGTAAAAGATTCAGGCTCTAAGGTTTTGTTTTTAGACGAAACAGTATTTAAGTCTATATCTGATTATGATATAGATTTTATAACAAACATTTTTCATATAACTAATTTTAAGTCCTTACTAGGAACTTCTGACTTTGGTTTGGTTTCTAATAATACAAGAATGTCTAAAGAAGATTTTAGTTTAGACATGATTGAAAATGATGAACTTGCTTCTTTAATTTATACATCTGGAACAACTGGTTTTAGTAAAGGCGTTATGATATCTCACAATGCATTATCTAGTAATGTTAGATTTGCTCGTGAAAATTTGTACCTAGAGCATGGTAATGATATGCTTTCATTTTTGCCTTTAGCACATGTTTTTGGATGTTTATTTGACTTTTTGTTTCCATTTACAAGAGGCGTTTATATTAGATTTTTAACGCAACTTCCAACTCCTCAAGTTCTTTTAGAGGCTTTAGATGAAGTTAAACCACATTTAATACTAAGTGTTCCTTTAATAATTGAAAAAATATACCATAAAAAAATAAAACCTTCAATTGATAAACCTATGATGAAAATGCTTTTAGGGCTTCCAATAATTTCATCTTTGATAAAGCGGTCAATATGTAAAAAACTTACAAAGTCATTTGGAGGTCGCTTTATTATGATTATAGTTGGAGGAAGTGCTTTGAATGAAGAAGCGGAGCAATTTTTTCAAAGTATTGGATTTAAGATTACTGTTGGGTATGGAATGACAGAATGTGCACCACTTATAGGTTATGCACCTGCTAGTGCTCATTTGGCTAGAAGTTGTGGAAAAGTTGTAGACACACTTGAAATAAAAATTGATTCTGATGACCCTTATAGTATTGTTGGAGAGATTATGGTTAAAGGCGACAATGTTATGCTTGGATATTATAAAAATCCAAAAGCAACATCTGAGGCTTTAAGTAAGGACGGATGGTTTAGAACAGGCGACTTAGGTGTTATTAATAAGGATGGAGTAATATTTATTAGAGGACGATCTAAAAATATGCTTTTAGGTGCAAGCGGTCAAAATATATATCCTGAGGAGATTGAAAGTAAATTAAACAGTATGCCTTATATTTTAGAGTCTCTTATTGTTCAAAGAGGCGAGAAACTACATGTTATAATTTATCCTGATTTAGACCTTCTTAAAGCTAACAATATTACTGAAGAAAATGATATGAGAGATTTATTTGAACAAGCAAGGCTTGAACTTAATAAAGTGATTCCTAGTTATGCTTCTATATCTAGTGGTAGTATTATTGATAAAGAATTTGATAAGAATGCAACTAAAAAAATAAGACGATTTTTGTATAAATAAGTTTATAATATTATGATTTTGCTTTCTCCTTATTTTTTGATTTTACTACTTTTTATACCAAGTATAATCTACTTTTATATAAAAAATAGAAAAAGAGCAACAAATACAATACCTTATTCGAAAGTAGGTATGTCGAATGTATTATTAAATAAAAAAAGCTTTAAAGCTAAGGATATACCTTTTGCATTAATTATGGTGGCTATTTTTCTTTCTATTATAGCTCTGTCAAGACCTGTGATAGTTGATTATAAAAGAGATGCTGTGGGGGAGGGCATATATATATCATTAGTTTTAGATGTATCTCCTTCAATGCTTGGTGAAGACATGTCCCCTACAAGGCTTGAGGTTGCTAAAAATACGTTAATAAAGTTTATCAATGACAGACAATTTGATAAAATAAGTCTTGTTACATTTGCAATGAAATCATCTGTAATTTCTCCATCAACATTTGATTATAATGACTTAATAAGTAGAATAGAAAAAATAAACATAGACTATGAAGGATCAACTTCTATAGGTGTTGGAATAGTTACAGCAGTTGATATGCTTAGAAGTGTGCCTGATTATAAAGGAGATAAAATTATAATACTCCTTACTGATGGCGACAATAATGCAGGCGAGATTGAACCTAGTTTTGCAAGTGAGATAGCCTCTTTATATGGTATAAAAGTTTATACTATAGGTTTAGGGAAGCCCGGTATTTCTTATGTTTGGATTACAATTGATGACCCTGTTAAAGGTAAAAACAGAGTAAGAATGCCCTTTCAATTAAATGAAGAGGTGCTTATTAGTATAGCAAAAAAAACAGGAGGGAAATATTTTAATGCATCAAGCAGTAAAACTTTAAGCGATGTTTATAGTGTTATAAGTAAGCTTGAAAAACAAAATGTATCCGATGATAGTGCTATAGAGTATTTTGAATTGTATCGTCCATTTCTTATGGCGGCATTAATTTTAGTGTTTATCGCACTTGTGCTTAAAACTACAAAATACCTTATAGTACCTTAGAGTATTGCAAGTTAATAGTATTGAATATAGAATATATATAATGGTAGTAAAGTTTTTTTATAGGGTGTTTTATGAGTAAGAGACGAATAATTATAATTGGGGCAGGTTTTCTTCAAGTTCCTGCAATTGAAATAGCTAAAGAAATGGGGCTTTATACTATCGTAGCTGATTATAATAAAGACGCCTATGGAATGAAAATTGCTGACCTACCACTTATTATATCAACTAGAGATGTTGATGGCAGTGTTCGTGCTGCTCGTGATTTAAGTAAAAAAATGAAAATTGATGGAGTTATAACTGTTGGTACTGATGCTTCTATTACAGTGGCGGCTGTTGCTAATGCTTTAGGACTACCGGGGAATAGATTCGAAGATGCTTATGCTGCTACAAATAAAATTAGAATGCGTGAGAGACTTAAAAAGTTTAATGTTCCACAACCAAACTTTTTTCCTGCTTGGAGTTATGATGATGCAATAGATGCTTTTAATAAACTAAGTCATCCTGTTGTTATTAAGCCTGCCGATAATATGGGGTCTCGTGGTGTTATGAAGATTATAGATAAAAGTGAAATTAAGGAAGGTTTTAGTAGAGCAAAAAGTTCATCTCCATCGGGTGAAGTTATTATAGAAGAGTATATGGAGGGGGCTGAGCTTTCTATTGATATGCTTATATATGAAGACAATATTTATGTTACAGGGGTTGCTGACAGAGTTATTGAGCATCCACCATACTTCATAGAAACAGGTCATATTATGCCTTCAAACTTACCTTCGAAAGATACTAATGATGCTATAGAAGTTATGAAAAAAGGTATTAGAGCATTAAACTTGTGTACAGGGGCTGCAAAAGGCGACATAAAAATAACAAAAAATGGTGCTATGGTAGGAGAAATTGCCGCAAGGCTTTCTGGTGGATTTATGAGTGCCTACACATATCCTCTATCAACTGGTGTAAACCTAATACGAAATGCAATTGATATCGCTTTAGGAGATCCTCCAAGTGATCTTAAACCAAAGTGGAATAAGGTTGCTGTTGAAAAAGCTTTTCTGCCCGGTTCTGGTATTGTTGATTCTATAATTGGGATTGATGAAGCTCTGCGTATTGATGGTGTTAAAAAAATATATATAAAAACACATGTAGGGGACGTTCTAATGCCACCTACAAATAATTTAGAGAAAGCAGGAAATGTTATTACAGTTGCTGACTCAAGAGATAAAGCTATTGAAATAGCAAATAAAGCTATTGATACTGTTCATTTTAATTTGCAAAATGAAAGTAAGATTAATGTGAGCGAGATAAAAAAGGCAGCTTTAGAGAAACTTAAACTAAAAAAAGATGCTTATGAATTTTTTAATCAAGATTTAGACCATATAACAGGTTTGTCTAATTATCATTTTGAGCCTAATTTGATACGTGAAGCTAAAGATATTAAATTGTCAACTTCATTATTTGGAACACATGTATCTCAACCTATAATAATAGATAGTATTCATAAAATGGGTGCAATGCTTAATGGGGTTATGGATATTAAAGAATATTATAAAAGTATTATAGATGCGTCTTGTGAGTCTGAAATTGTTTCAATTTTTAGAGAGTTTGAAAATGATGGCGACTTGAACGTAATACTTGATATTATTAAAGATACACAAAGAGGTATTGTGATGTTTAGTGCATCATATTCTGAAGATGTTTTAATAAATAAATTAAAGAAAGCGGAAGATAGTGGAGCTATAGCATTGGGGATTGATTTTATTGATAGTCGAAATAATTTAAATACTAAAACAGAAAAAGAACTTGCTAGGCTTGTAAAAAGTGTGGGAGTTCCATTTATAGTTAGTGGAATTACTAGCGAAATAGATTTAGAATATGTGTTAAATGCAGGTGTGTCTAATATATATATAAAAAATGACATAAGATTTTTGTTTAAAAGAGGTCCTTTAGTTTCCGACAGTATTAGAAGAGTATTATTATTTTTGAAGCGACATAAGAAAAATATTAATGTGTTGGTTGAGTCTCACTCAGTTGGAGAAGATGCTTTAACATATTTTGCTTTAGGTGCTAATATAGTGTCTATTACAGCTGATATGTTTTTAGCTACTTTAGGGTATGGTAATAATGGAATAAAGTATATGGTAAACTTGAATAATGATGAGTTTAGGAGTATAATGAGAGTATTAGGGGCTTCTACTTTAGATGAAGTTAAGGCTAGTTTAGTTGAAAGTAGGCGTATATGGCTATAGCTTTATTTCAGATATTTTTGATTGGTAGTCTATCATCTTTTTTGATGCTTTTTATTTATAATTGGGTATTTATACTATTATATATTTTAACCACAACAAGTGAATTAAATATTTTCTTTTATAGAGCAAACACTGTTTTTGCTAGTTGGGTATGGGTTGGGGTTACTTTAGCGATTTTATATGCATTTGTTATTGTTTTGTCTAGTATTATGAAAATTAGACGTGAATGGCTTTATAATATTATAATAGATATATTATTTTTTATTATAGCAATGCTCAATATTATTATTCTTGGGAGTTATGTTCGAGACTTAACTTCAATTTTTAGTGCTGAAAACAGGGTAATTTATATAAGTATTTTAAGTGTTTCTTTTGTTTTTGTAGGAATTATTTTTTCATATACTATGAGAATAGCAACATTTAAGTTGTATAATTTTATGCTGAATATAAATGCTTATAATAAAAATGTTGATGTTAATAGTATATCTCGTGAGTATGATATGTTTTTTAATATGTTTAGTGAGGCTCTTTTGTTTGGGAAAAAAAATGATTTGCCTGTTGGTATTGTAGGTTTTAAGATATATAACCACATTGATATTGTGGAAAAATATGGAATAGATGCTTACACTAATGTTAAAAAAGAGTTTTCCAACATTATAAAAGAACTTGCAAGGGGTGGAGAAAATCAGTGTTTTCTATATAATAATATAGTGTATTCTGTTGTTTACACTAATGAAGATGAATCTCAAAAATGTTTAAGTCGTTATAGTATGTTATTAAAATCTCACGACTTCATTGATGAAGGAATTACAATACCTATAGAAGTGGTTTCTGCTATTTCTGGTGTTGATTTTTCTAGAAGTAAGATGAGAGTATCTGTTGATATTGTTATAGAGAATATGATTAAATCGGTAAGTGATTTGTTGTCTCAGTCTGATGGCAAAGAAACTTATGTAATGTTTTATTAATTGTTTTAAGGGGGCTGGGTGAATATATCAATATTTTCTATAATATTTGGAATAGCGATTTTTATTATAGTGGTTAAAGTATTTTCTAGCATGACCTCTTTTACTAATAGAAGAAATAAAATAATAGCTTCTTATGAAAATGGAGAGCTTGATATAACTATGAACGAAATCAGTTCTTTAGATCCAAAGAATAAAAAAGATCCTTTAATAATGTGGATTCTAGCTAATATATATTTTAAGCAACAACAGTATATACTTTCGATGGTAACACTTCAAAACATTATAGATGTTGATGCTTTTAATCAGGATATAGGCGAGGTAGAAGTACGTGAAATGCTTGCTACCATTTATGAAGAGACTGGAAATATAAAAAAAGCTATGGGAGAACATGATATTATAATAGCATTAACCGAGCAAGATTTTAATTATCTTTATAAAGCGGGGCGTGTTTGCTATAATCATCAAGAGTGGGCTCAAGCTCAGAAATATTTTAGTTTAGGTATGCAACAAAATGACACTAATCCTGAGATTGCTTACTTAATTGCTGATTGTTATTTTAGAATGCATTCCTATGTTGCCGCTTCTCAAAACATACAAAAAGCTATATTTTTAGATGGAAGTAATTATTTATATTATCTTTTATATGGTAGAGTATTATTCGCTGAAAAAGATTACAAAGATTCTGCTAGTAAATTTGAATTGGCTTTGAGTAATTGTACAGATAATGATGACATTATTCGTCTTAAACTTTTTCTTGCAAATAGTCTTTATGAGCTTAGAGACTATTCTTCTGCTAAAAAGTATTATGAGAGTGTTTTAGAGAGTCCTGATATAAATAGTAATGAAGCTATAATTGATGAAAGATATAAATATGCTGACACTCTCTTAAAAGAAAAACAAATTGAGAAAGCTGTTAATCAGTGGAGACTTATAAAGGCAATACGTAATATTTATTTAGATATAGATGAGAAACTTAAAACATATTCTAAAATAATAAGCAATCCTTCATTCCGTTTAGCTATCGAAACTGATATTGTAGAATACTTAGAGACTACAATGTATAAGATATTAATGCTAAATGGATATATAGTTACAGATTATACAAAAAAGACAGACTCTCTTGCTTTTTTCATAACTATAAAGAAATTTGGTTCAGAAGGGCAGTCTTATAGAAACACATTTATATTAGATACTTCAGGGCATCCTGTAAGACAGTCTATAATTGATGACTTTATTGAGTACATAAAAAAGAATAAAAGCACACACTCTTATGTTATGAGTATAGGTGGCTTTGATAATAGGCTTGATGTTGATGACAGAATTACGCTTGTTGAGCCTGAGCGTTTTGAAGCTGTTATGGAAGGCGTTATATCATTTAGTAATTAAAACTCTTATAAAAATATTAAGAACGACACCTTAAATTAAGGTAATAAAAAAGCCCTATCTTACTTAAAAGATAAGGCTTTTTGTTATATTAGATTATTTATTTTTTTAATAAACTCTAGTACATTCCACCCATTCCGCCACCACCAGGCATCGGAGGCATAGGCTTGTCAGCTTCAGGTAAATCTGTAATAAGAACTTCAGCTGTAAGTACTTGACTTGCTATAGACGCCGCATTTTGTAAAGCACTACGTGAAACTTTAGCAGGATCAATAATACCAGCTTTTAACATGTCTACCCACTCACCAGTTAAAGCGTTAAATCCCATATTGCCTTTTTGCTTTTTAGCTTCCATAGCAACAACAGATCCGTCTAAACCAGCATTTGTAGCAATCATTCTAATAGGCTCTTCAATAGCACGTTTTACAATATTTACGCCAATTTGCTCATCAGCATCATCAAGCTTAATAGCATCAAGTTTGGCTTGAGCACGTAAATAAGTGATACCACCGCCAGGTATAACACCCTCTTCAACAGCAGCATGAGTAGCAGAAAGAGCATCTTCTACACGAGCTTTTTTCTCTTTCATTTCAACTTCAGTAGCAGCACCAATGCTTATAACAGCAACACCACCAGAAAGTTTAGCTAAACGTTCTTGTAATTTTTCTCTATCATAATCACTATCAGTTTCGTCTACTTGTTTTTTGATACTAGCAACTCTTGCCTGAACTTGAGCTTTAGTACCAGCACCTTCAACGATTGTAGTATTGTCTTTGTCTACTCTAACTTTTTTAGCACGACCAAGCATTTCTATTTCAGCATTTTCAAGCTTCATACCAACTTCTTCTGTAATAACAGTTCCACCAGTAAGTATAGCAATGTCTTCAAGCATAGCTTTACGTCTGTCGCCAAAACCAGGAGCTTTAACCGCACAAACTTGTAGAACGCCACGCATTTTGTTTAATACTAATGTAGCTAATGCTTCATTTTCAATATCTTCAGCTATAATGATGAAAGGTTTGCCTGTTTGAGCAATTTTCTCAAGTATAGGAAGTAATTCTTTCATGTTTGATATTTTTTTGTCATGAATAAGTATTAATGCATCTTCAAGCTCTGCTGCCATATTGTCAGGATTTGTATAGAAATAAGGTGAAATATATCCTCTGTCAAACTGCATACCTTCTACTAGAGAAAGAGTAGTTTCAAGTGACTTAGCCTCTTCTACAGTGATAACGCCTTCCTTTCCAACTTTTTCCATAGCTTCACTAATAAGCTCACCTATAGCTTTGTCATTGTTAGCAGAAATTGAAGCCACTTGGCTAATCTCTTCTTTACCTTTAACTTGCTTAGCTTCACTTTTGATGAATAATACAACTTCATTAACAGCATGCTCAATTCCACGCTTAATAAGCATTGGATTAGCACCACTTGTTACATTTTTCAAGCCTTCTTTTACCATAGCTTGAGCGAGAACAGTAGCAGTAGTAGTTCCATCACCAGCAACGTCATTTGTCTTTGTTGCCACTTCTTTAACTATTTGTGCACCCATGTTTTCAAATGGGTCTTCTAATTCTATTTCTTTTGCGATTGTAACACCATCATTTATTATAGTTGGTGATCCAAATTTTTTGTCAATAACAACATTACGACCACGAGGTCCTAAAGTAATTTTAACTGCATTAGCTAGTGCATCCACTCCTTTCATCAGAGCACGTCTAGCTTCTTCATCAAATAACAACTGTTTTGCTGCCATAAGTAAATTCTCCTTTTTTCTTTCGTAAGAATGTAATTCTTTTAGTTTGAAAGATTATAGTTTATATTTTGTTTTTTTTCAAGGCAATTAAATATAAAAAAAGCCACTCATTAAAGTTGAGTGACTTATATATTTCATTACTTACCAAACATTTTAAATAAATAAGTCAAGAAAAAATTATATTAAACCTAATCTTTTTTCTTTCTTTATTTTTCTTTTTATACGTTTTAAAGCTTTTTCTTTTTGTAGTTTCTTCTCAAGAGAAGGTTTCTTGTAAAACTGCTTTTCTTTAAGGTCTTGTAAAATACCTTCGTTTTCACAAGCTCTACGAAATCTTTTTATAACGCTATCGACTGGCTCGCCTTCATTAGCAAATACTCTAACCACGAATATCACCTACCTTTTTCGTTTATTAGAAAAATGGAATTTAGTTTTTAGTAAAACAAATTCACAACACACATTCTATTTCAGATTATATAATAGATAAATTAAAAGTCAATAAAAAACACAGTCTTTTTTACAATAGAGTAGGTTTATAGTGTGATTTAGAAATAAATTTATGAGTATTAATTTATCTGATATGGATACTCAGCATCTAATTCATCGAAAGAAATTTCTGCTAGCAATATGTCATCAAGTTCCTCATAAGACATAAGCCCAGTATATTGATACGGGTGTTTGATAGTGCTAAGAGTATATTTTGCAAGAGGCTTTTCATAAATACTGTTTACTATTTCTATTTTATTTTTATCTAAATATTTTTTATGAGTTTGAAGCATAGTTTGTAATGGTGTTTTAAGTGCTTGTTCATTAATTTCAATGTCTTCATATTCATTAGTAATTTCTATACTCGCCTCTAAAAGGAAACGAAATATAAAATCTTCAAAATTCTTTGCCAAAACAGTTACACAATCACAATCATGATAAACGAGTACAATAGGAATATCATCTCCTTTTTGTAGTTTATAGCAAAAAGCATACCAGTCGCCTGCTCCTGTTACTCCGAAAGGAACAAATCCAAAACTTTTATCCATATAGTCGGGTGGTTCTGTGAGGTTTTCTATAATTTCTTGAGATGACATTATCTCAAAATCTATACCACTACGGTCTCCTGCTATCCATAATAATGGAGGATTGCTGTTTAGTTTAGGCAACTCTTCACTCATCCACTTAACTCTGTTTTGATTGGTGATGTCTAGCTTCCAGTCAAGCATGCCGTCTGCATTTAGTGTTTTATATATTTGAGGATATAAAAATGAAAATTGATCTTCTATTGATTCTAAAGTATTCATATAAACTAGTCCTTTTATTTAATTGTCTGTTTCTCATTCCATTGCTTAAAGCGAATGTCTATTGTGCTTTTCATTAATTTGTAATTTTCCCATGTGTCTTCAACATGGTATAATGTCTCATATTTCTCGTCATCAAATGTATTTCCAAAGTCCTCTGCATAACATGCATACATTTTACTAAATTTACTATCCTCATAATAGTCTATAGTAAAAGCGTTTCCCTGATCATTCAAATGTTCACTCATAAATTTTTCATCTAATATTTCTAAGAATTGAGCCCCTGTCATGCTATGTGCTTTAATTTTGTCTATATTTTCAGATGCGTCTTCAATAAGTTCTTCAGAAGCGAAATTCATTTCAATACACCAAGCTAAAAACATTCCAATATGTATTGCTGCATTTTGAACTTCTAAATCTTCTGGATAATCTCCCTCATAATGCCATGAAGCATCGTCATATTTTTTTGTCATAGATATCTCCTTATTTAAGATTCTTCAGTTATCTCATAAATATCAATATTATTAAATGTTTGTGTCTATATTTATTTTTTTATTAATAATGGTTTTCTTTTTTTTAATTATTTAGATAAATTTATTTGTGGGTCATAAAAAAACGAATGCTTTCTTCATTATCCTTAATATAGACTTTATGGCTTAAGTATAGGACATTTTTTGTAATTAGTAAATAAATTTGTTATGACTAGTGCAGTAGAACATATTTTTTAATCATAGTTTATTAGCGGCGAAGGGACTTGAACCCCTGACCCTACGGATATGAGCCGTATGCTCTAACCACCTGAGCTACGCCGCCGTCTGTTTATTAGCGGGGACAGGACTTGAACCTGCGACCTTTGGGTTATGAGCCCAACGAGCTACCAATTGCTCCACCCCGCGATGTATTCTTAAGGATTATACAATAAATCATATAAAAGTCAATACCTATTTTTAGGTAAGTGCTTAGTTAATGTTTTCTATATAATAGGCTATATAATTTATTAAATAGTTTGGTTTACATAATAAATTATATGGATAAGAGTATATAATTTATTGACAAATATTTTCTATTTTGATATACTGAAATATGCGTATTAAAAAAACTGAAGTACTTTTAAGTCTTATTCGTAAATACAAAAACAAAATAAAAAATGCTAAAATAGATATTTTTGCTACTATTAAAACTGTAAAAGAAAAAATAAGTATTAAAAATATATTTAGCTTGCCCTTGATTGTATTAAAACATTTCTATGTAGAGATAATAATAATTTGTTTTATACCCATTGTTTTATATATAACTGTTTCTGTATGCTCATTAAAACATATATATTCATCAACAGAAGATATTCCATATAATGATGTGGCACTTGTTTTGGGTACAAGTAAATATCGTAAAGACGGTAGTCAAAATCTATATTTCAAGTATAGAATAGAGGCTGCATATAAATTATATAAAGAAGGTAAAGTCAAATATATATTAGTAAGTGGCGACAATAGACATATCTACTATAATGAGCCTTTACTAATGCGTAATGATTTAATTAAGTTAGGTGTTTCGCCTGAACATATATATACAGACTTTGCAGGATTTCGTACTCTTGATTCTGTTTTGAGGGCTAATGCTGTTTTTGAGGAATCAAACTTTACAATAGTGTCGCAACAATTTCATAATTCTCGTGCCGTTTTTATAGCGAGGTTTAAAGGACTTAATGCTGTTGCCTACAATGCTTATAATGTTCCTTTTATTCATAGAGTGCTTCAAACTCCAAGAGAAATGGCATCACGAGTACTTATGATTTATGATCTATTAACAAATAAAAAAGCTTATTTTTATGGGGAGACTATAGAAATAGGGCGGGCTAATCCTTTTCAAAATGAGTATGCACTAGAAAATGAAAGTGAGAATACTAATGAGTGAGTATGATGTAAAAGATACTATCATCGCATTATCAACTCCTCTTGCTAAAAGTGCTTTGGCTGTTGTGAGAATGACGGGTAAAGACGCCATAAATATAGCTAAAAAAATATGTTTTAATGCGATAACTGATAAAAAAATAGAAAAGTTTGAAAATAGAAAATCATATTATGTTAATGTACGTGATAAAAATAATGTAATAATAGACGAACTTGTTGTGCTTATAATGCTTTCTCCAAACACATTCACTTCCGAGGACACAGTTGAATTTTTTCCTCATGGAAGCATTGTAATTATTGAAGCATTACTTGAGCTTGCTGTAAGCTATGGGGCAAGGCTTGCTTTGAAGGGTGAGTTCACCTACAGAGCGTACATTAATGGAAGGCTTTCAATTTCTGAAGCCGAGGCAATTCACGACGTCATTGAATCTGAAAACAGATTAATGAGCGAGGCGAGTATATACAAAATGAAGGGACGACTAAATCGTTCTATTGATACACTTAAAGAATATGTTAAAGATATTTTAATTTTGGTTGAAGGTGAGATTGATTTTCCTGAAGACGATACTGTTCCTTTTTCATACGACATTTTAATAGAGAATCTTAAAAGCCTTAGAGGTAAAATTGACAGCATTTTAGAAAACTCAAAAACTGTTCAAAAAATAATACATGGTGTTAAAATTGCTATTTTAGGTAAGGTTAATGTTGGTAAAAGCAGTATATTTAATATGCTCGTTGAAAGCAATAGGGCTATAGTTTCAAATATTGCGGGCACTACAAGAGACTTTATACATGAAGTTTTTTATGTTGATTCTATTCCGTTTTATATTATGGACACAGCAGGCTTTCATGCTGAAGCGAGTAATGAGATTGAGATTGAAGGAATTAAACGAAGCAAAGAATGTGCCACAGAATGCGACATTATACTTGCTGTTTTTGATAAAAGCACTTCAATTGAAAAAGATGATTTATTTTTAATAGACTATTTAGCCACACTTCAAAATAAAAATATTATTTATGTGCTAAATAAAAGTGATAGCGAAAATAATTTTGACACTTCAAAACTTCAAAACTTTATTTCATTAAGCACCAAAACGCTTCAAGGTAAAAGTGAAATGGTTAATTCTTTTAGGGCACTTTTTAAGCAGTCCGATATGGAAGTTTTTAATAAAGAAAGTTATGTTAATTTAAGGGAGAAAGGATATTTAGAACTTGCCATCACAATTGTAGATGAGTGTATAAAAAAGTCGGAAGACAATTATATGCTTGATAATGTAGCTGAAGACATAAGAACTCTTAACAACACACTTTTCAATATTAATGGTAAAATTGATGCGAATGATGTTATTGACGAAATATTCTCTAAGTTTTGTATAGGTAAATAAATATTTTTTTATTTACTATATGCCAAATGATTTTCTTTGCTTAAGTGTAGTTCCATACTCACCATGTCCTGCATATATTAATGTTTCATTTGGGAGAGTGAATATTTTCTCTTTTATACTTTTTTCAAGGTCTTCAGTGTTTGAGCCTTTAAAGTCGGTGCGTCCAACACCCATACTGAAAATTGTGTCGCCTGAAAATAAATGCCCTTCAGTGTAAAAACATACTCCACCCTTAGAATGCCCTGGGGTGTGAATAACTTTAAATGTGTGGCTACCAAGTGTGAAAGTATCGTTATCCTTAAAAGTTGCGTCAGGTTTTGTGAGTGTTATGTTTTCACCAAACAAGCCACTTAAATTAAGTGAGGCATCAGTAAAATATTCAACTTCAAGTTCATGTGCTATATGTTTTGCGTTTTTGTAATGAAGTCTTGCTGTATCACTACCGCCTATGTGGTCATAATGTCCATGAGTGTAGATTATATATTTGACTTCAGCACCACTTAATAATAATAATGAGTCATACGCTTTTGTGTCGAATGGGTCAAATGGTGTGTCTATAATCATTGCTTCATTGTCTGAAGTAATTAAGTATGAGTTTACGCCATACATATTTCTGTTTACTGCATGTACTTTAATATCTGACATATATTTATATCCTTAATTTTTTTACTTATTCATTATATGCTATGCTTAAATTTTACTCAAGATTATTCTTTTTTTTAATTGCTAGCTCTTTATTAATTTGAGCTTCAGTAAAATCGGGATAAGTTTTAATTACTTTATCAAAGTCATTAATTGCATTTTCATATTTTCCTATTTCGCTATATGCGAGTCCTCTATTATAGTAGGCTATCATGTCCTCGCTATTATTTTCTATCGCCTCATTACAGTCGACAATTTTTTTTTCATATTCACCTAGTTCGTCATAGGCAATACTTTTATTATAGCAAGCAATAGTATCTCTTGGGTTAATTTTTATAGCTTTGTTATAGTTCATAATTGCGTTTTCATATTGGTTTAATTTATGATAAATTAGCCCTCTATTAACATAAGCGGTGGCATAATTAGGATCAAGTTTTATAGCCTCACTATAGTCATTAATTGCGTTTTCATATTCTTCTAATTCATCGTAAAGGTTTCCTCTATTATAGTATGTTACCTTATATAGAGGATCAAGCTCAATGGCTTTATTATAGTCATGCATTGCGTCTACATATTTTCCTATCGCTTTATAAGTAAGCCCTCTATTAACATAAGCTACTGTATAATTAGGGTCAAGTTCAATTGTTTTATTATAATTTATTATGGCGTCTTCATATTCTTCTAAATAATAATAAGCAAGCCCTCTATTATAATATGCTTTTGTGTAGTCAGTATTAAGCTCAATAGCTTCACTATAGTCATTAATTGCGTTTTCATATTCCTTTAATTTATAATAAGCGAGTCCTCTATTGTTATAAACCTTTGAATCGCAAGGATTATTTTTTATTGATTTATTAAACAACTCAATTGCTTTATTAAATTGATCATTGTCATAATGAAAAACGCCTTCATGAAAATATTTTATTGCTTTGCTGTAAAAGTCGCTCATATTATTATTATTATAGTTTATAAGCATATTGATGTCAATTTATTTTTGAGAGTGTGTGTATCTTGAAAGTTTTATTCTTTAATATATTATGTTTTTAATTGATTAATTTTATGTTGGAGTAAATTATGGCTGACTTAGAAAACGAA
>CAMRCO010000017.1 GCA_947040945.1 uncultured Spirochaetia bacterium | reverse complement strand
ATTTATATTAATGAAAGCTCTTTATTTAGAGCAAGTAAAAAATCTACATTATTTTCAGATGAATAATTTATTCTCCCGCCCATGCGGCTAAATGTTTTCATATACCTCAAATAATATTCAGGCTCGGAATCACTAGGCTCGCCCTTAGTCCAGTCCCAATTATTTTTGGCTAAATCAACTACATATATTGAGAAATCGTTTATACTTAATTTATTTTGTATGGCAACATTTCTAGCCATTGAAAGAGATTTTTCAAATATCATAGGGCTCATAATAGCTGACCCAAGTGATATATAAACACCGTTTTCAATGTTTGATACAGAATTAACAAATGATAAAAAATCAGTTTCAGCAGTACGCCCAATGGCAGCACCTGTGCTCATAGGATGTGTGTATATTATGTCATGCCCAAACATGGGGTGGGATGTGAATGGGATTCCTAATTCGTAGGCGTTTTTTTGTATGCTATAATTTTTATATTTATGATCTACTTTTAAGAAACCTTCTTTAAGGTCAAACTGCTTAATTTTTTGAAGTAAGTCTAGAAGTGGGGCGGCAAGTTCTATGTTTTTATGTGCTTGATCTAAAATTTCTTTCTCGCTTTTAATGTATACGCCATCATCTGATATAAAACGACCAATAGATTCTCCATATCCAAGCCCCTCTGATGCTCCGACTAATATGGCAAGGTTTATATAAAAACAAGTTTCCTCCCATATTCCAAACTCGCCAACAGTAACATTTGCACGAACATCTTCGCTCGACTTTCCTAAAAATGAAAACTCCCAATCATGAATAATCCCTGCACCATTGGTTGCGAGGTGAGTTATATAATTATTTTTAATTAGGTTTGTCATAACGATTGAAAGCCCATTTTTTATTGAATGTGCTCCAAAAGCCATTATAACAGGTCGGTTGTTTTTACGTGCGGTTTTTATTTCTTTTGCAAGTTTTTTTATAGTTTCATAATTATGAGGATTAATATTATAATCGGAGTCAAGTTTAATATAGTCCTCTGCTATATTAACTTTACTTTTTCTTTCTGATAATTTTTTGAATGATATTAGTTTTCTGTCGAAGTATTTCATTTGTTTATTATAAGTAAAATATTTTTATATATCAAGCTATAAATAGTATGACGAAACTATTTCTATGTATTCATTTGTAAGGTCAGAAAATATATAATGATCATTGAAAGACGACTTAAAACCGCAGTCAATTGTAATGGTTTGTTCTTTTTCTAATAAAGCTTCATTAAATTTATAATTGTTTTCATTGTTCACTGTGTTTGAGTTTTTGTAGACTACAATATTATTAAGCTTTATAGTGGCTTTTTCATAATCAAAATCGTTTGAGCATTCGGAGGCTATCATTATTAGTTTTATGGGGTCAACTTTATTTGAATGTAATAATATTTTTACTGTGTTTGATATTGATATAGTCTCTGCTATTTCATAAGCCATTTTTTTTGTTTTAGCATTTTCTATATTTACAGTAGCTATTTTAGTACTTCCTTCTCCGTCTAAAACAATCATTTTGGCAAGTGTTTGGCATATAGTGTTTAATGTGTTTGTAAAAATATCATAACTTTTTTTTGTACTTTCTTTTATAGTTTTGTTTAGAGCCTGCCCATTTGCCATTATAATAGCACTGTCATTTGTCGATGTATGATTGTCTATCGATATTCTGTTGAATGAATTTTCCATAGCTTGTTTAAAAGCTGTGTTCAGAGCTTTTTTTTCTATGTTTGCATCAGTAAATATAAAACAAAGCAATGTTGCCATATTAGGATGTACTGAGCTTGTTCCTTTAGCCATAGCAAAAAAAACTACTTCCTTGTCATCAATTTTTATTGTTATAGATATTTTTTTTTCATACTTGTCTCTCATACATATTGCACGTGGAGTATTATTAGGATGTGGCAAAAGTGTTTCTACACATTCATTAATACCAAGTATTATTTTATCCATTTCAAGAGGTATTCCAATTATACCAGTTGATGCAACTAATATATTGTCTGCTGAACATTTTAGGTTTTTTGCTAAAGAGTTCGCTGTTGTTAAAACATCTTTATAGCCTTTTTTTCCAGTAGCAGAGTTTGCTATTTGGCTATTTACAATTAGAGCATTTATTTTATTCTTACTATTTTTTTTAGAAAAAATTACAGGAGCAGCCGCAAATTTATGTTTAGTATATAAAGCGGATACTTGAGAGGCGGGTTCACTTACTATTAGTGCTAAGTCATATTCATTGTTTTTTAAGCCTGACTTTACAGATGAAAAAGTGAATCCAGATGGAGTCCTTTCATCATACATTGAAAAGTTCCTCTTCTTCTATATCTATTTCATCTTTTATTCGTTTAATTTTTCTGTCTTCGTAGTTTATTTTTTTTCGTATAGTAAAATGTGGATGTTTTGAGTTACCTGATTCTTTTGTTTCTATTATTCCAAAAGTTCCTGCTCCTAAATAAACAATGCTTTCTTTATTTTCAATTTTATTATCACTTTCTATTTCTTTTAGAATACATCCAAAATGTGCTAAATCGCCAGTTTTAGCATGCTTAATAGCTTCTTCTGTAATATGAATTTTTTCATTACAAATAGGGCATGTTGGCTTATTCGCATCATCTTCAAGTTCTCTTTTTTCTATATATTCTTTTTCATGCTGTTCAACTGTTTTTTGAGGTTTATTATTTTTATTAAAATACTTGCCTTTATAGTTGTTGTTTTTTTTATAATAGTTGCCGTTGCTGTTACCATTACTGTTTCTATTAGTACTGTTAGAGTTATTACTGGTATTAGTATTAGTGCTGTTAGCATTATTGTTTCTGTTGTTTTTATTACTATTAGCGTTAGGATTATTATTTCTATTGCTGTTATTAGCACTGCTATTGCTAGTACTACTATTGTTAGCATTATTATTTTTATTTCTATTTTTGTTGTTGTTGTTGTTTTGATACATAACCAAATTAACCTTTAAGTAAGTTCCTTAAGATATTAACGCCTTCTTTTAATATATCATTATTTTGTGCGAATGATATTCTAATGGCGTTGTTTTTTTCTGAAAATACATTTCCAGGAATAATAAGCACTCTATTTTTTATAGAAAGTTCTACAAAATTATTAACATCAATACCATTAAGTATTGGGAAAGCATAAAATGCACCTGTCGGCATATTTAAATGTGTAATGTCATGCAAGGCTTCATAGACAATGTCTCTTTTAATTTTATAATCTTCTCTAATATTCTTAAAGTCATATTCTAAATTATTTTCTAAAGCCTTTTGCGATGTCGATGGAGCACATACAAAAGTGTATTGCTGTATTTTTGTCATCGCCTCTATTATAGGCTCAGGGGCTATAGCATATCCGACACGCTCACCTGTCATAGCAAAAGTTTTTGAAAAACCATTTAGTATAACAACTTTGTCATAGTAATTTGATATGCTTACAGGTTCTTTATCATAATAAAATTTATCATAGATTTCATCAGATATAACAATTAAGTCATGCTTTTTAGCAAACTCTGCCACAAGTTTAATTTCGTCTTCTGTGTAAACAATACCTGTGGGGTTCGATGGTGAGTTTATTATTATCGCTTTTACATTACTATTATATGATTTTTCCAAGTTTTCTTTTGTTATACTGAAGTCAGGGTATGTATTTACAGTGCTTACAGATATACCAAAGAAATTAGAAATTTGTTTGTATAGGACGAAGTATGGGTCAAAAATCATGACTCCATCACCTTCGTCCAAAAGTGCAAGATACGTAAGTACAATTCCTCCAGATACTCCAGAGGTTATGATAATTTCATTTAAGGAATATTTATTATCATAATACTTACTTAAAATATTTTCTCTTAAAGATTTAGTCCCTTGAGTAAGAGTATATTTAGTTTCGCCCATGTTTATTGCATTAATCATGTCATTAACTATAACTTTAGGCATGCTAAAATCAGGTTGCCCTATAGCTAGATTAATAGGATTGTCCATTTTTGCTGCAAGGTCGAAAACTTTTCTTATCCCAGAGGAATCTATTAGACTGCTTCTTTTAGATAGTGATATACTCATTATAATTCATCGTCATCATCATCATCAAAGTCGTCATCAAAATCATCATCGTCGTCAAAGTCATCATCATCATCAAAGTCGTCGTCGTCAAAGTCGTCATCAAAATCATCATCGTCGTCGTCGTCGTCATCAAAATCATCATCGTCATCATCAAAGTCATCATCAAAGTCATCGTCGTCGTCGTCATCGTCGTCGTCAAAGTCGTCATCAAAATCATCATCGTCGTCATCAAAGTCATCGTCATCATCAAAGTCAAAGTCGTCATCGTCGTCAAGACTGTCTTTAGCAAAGATGTAGGAAGCAAATTTTTCTTTTAAAAATATAGAATATAGTATTTCCATTTTTAAACTCCATTTTTAAACATCGTAATCCACGAATAATAATTCAATATATATTTTTTGTCAAATATTTTTTATCAAAAAATCAGAATTATTATTAAGGGTATCATCAAAAATATAGCTTGACTTTTTGTGATACGTATTATATATTAATGAAAAATATAGACTTCGCTTTTCTGTTTTTTTATTTAGAAAAGCCATATGTCCAAGGAGTTAAAATGAGAGAGTATGAAATTCTTTTTATTACAGAGCTAAATGATGCTTTACATCACACAGCTAAAGAAAAGATTAAAGAAATACTTCTGGCTAATAAATCAGAAATATTTTATGAAGAAGACTATGGTCTACACACATTAGCATACCCAGTATCTAAAATATCTCAAGGTAGATTTTTCTTCTATCATTTCAGATGCGATGGCGATTTAATAACAACAATTGAAAAAGAAATTCGTTATGAGTCTAGCGTATTGAGATTTATTATTGTGCGTCTTGAAGAGGTTTTGAACAAGCAAGCACAAGAAGAAGTAAAAGAAGAGGCAGAAGAAGTAAAAGTAATAGAAGATACAAAAGTGCAAGATGAAGGCATTCAAAATATTGAAGTTTAGGACTATAATATGGCAACTGATATAAATAATGTTACATTAGTAGGTCGTCTTACAAGTGATCCCCAACTAAAATACTTGGCTTCAGGAACAGCAGCATTAGAATTTTCAATAGCGAATAATTATTATGTTTCAAGTAAAGAAAGTAATGAAGTAAGCTATTTTGATGTAGTGCTTTTTGGTAAAGTAGCGGAGAGTCTTAGTAAGTTTTTAGTTAAAGGGAAACAAGTGGGCGTTTCTGGTACTTTAAGGCAAGATAGATGGGAAGACAAAGAAGGTGCTAAAAAATCTAGAGTACGTATTAATGCTCAAAGTGTACAACTACTTGCATCTCAGTCAGGGGACGGAAATAATCAGAACGCTAAACCCTACTACAAAGAAGCTCCCGCTAGTAATAATAATGAACATAGCAATACGGGTGGTAGTAGCAGTACATCTAATTTTGGAAATGATTCATTTTCAGATGATGATGATGTACCGTTCTAGAACCAATTATAGAATTTTCAAGGAGAACTAATAAAAATGGAAGATAATCAAAATAATATAGAAAGTACAACTACAGCACCTGTTGCGGCAGCATCTACTGCACCGACAACTACAGCACCTGCAACATCTACTGGTGGGTATCAGGGTGGTGGAGGATATCAAGGTGGTGGAGCTAAACCAAGATATGAGCGAAAACCATATAGCAGAGATTTTGATGGAAATAAAGATGGTAGAAAAAGATTTTTTAAGAGAAAGGTGTGTAACTTCTGCAAAAACAGACAGGAGGCACTAGACTATAAAGATGTTAGAATATTGAAGCGTTATATAAAAGATAGTGGTAAAATTATACCTAAAAGACTTACAGGTACATGTTCAAAGCATCAGAGAATGGTTACAAGATCAATTAAGAGAGCTAGAAATATTGCTTTATTACCTTATGAGACTAGGTACTAAACTCTAACAATAATAAAATGTTTTTAATAATAGGTTTTGATTTGCATTTACTTGTATGTCAAAACCTATTTTTTATGGTACTTTAACTGGATAGTAGTGATATGAATAGTAAATTAGACATTATCGAGAAAGAGGTTAGTGTTTGTGAGAAGTGTGAATTACATAAAACAAGAAATAAAATAGTTTTTGGAAAAGGCTCACATAAACCTGATGTAGTTTTTGTTGGAGAGGCACCGGGTGCTGATGAGGACTTGGCTGGGCTACCATTTATTGGTCGTGGTGGTAGGCTTCTAGATACATGGCTTCTAAAATATAGTCTTACACTCGAAAATATATACATAATGAATGCAATTAAGTGTCGCCCTCCTAAAAATAGAGACCCATTACTTGAAGAGAAGCGATCTTGTCGGGATTATTTTGAGAGGCAAATAGATTTATTAAAGCCTAAAGTAATATGTGCTTTGGGGAAGCATGGATTTTCTAATTTAATTAAAATGGACAGTAAAGAGGCGTTTGGTAAAATGCGTAAACAAGTTCATTATTATCAAGGGATACCAGTGGTCGCAACCTATCATCCTGCATATATTTTAAGAAGCCCTAGTTCTGAAGTTATGGTATTCGAAGATTTTGATTTACTTATAGAGGTTTTAAGAAATAATTTATGAAAAAAGTTATTGTTATTTTTATTTTATATGCTTTAAGGCTATATCCTTTGGTTGTTGTTGATTATGACTTGAGTGTTCAAGGGAAGCAATTATTTACTTGGCAAAAATTATTTTTTACTATTAGGTATCAAGGGGAGCTCGACACTTTTCAGGTTTCTGGAATTGACGAGAAAGAAATTAATGATTTTGAAATAATAAATAAAGAAATAATTAGTTCTATAAGTTATACTGAAGGGAATATTAAGGTTCTTACCCATGAAATTAAGTATGAGCTAAAACCCATTAAAAAAGGACATGTTTATATACCTAGTTTAATAGCAGATTATTATCTTGTTGCAAGTGATAGCTCGCTCAAAAGAGAGTATGAAGAGCTTCCAAGAATCAACTATTATGTGGGGTCAATTGGGCTATTATTAATTCCTATTGGCACATTTTTATTTATTTTTATAGTGCTATTAAACTTATATTTATTTGTTAGAAAACAACAAATAAAAAACAAATAAAATAACTATTTTTTTTCATAAATACCAGGACATGGTCGGTCAAACTTTTTTCTTGAGAGATTGCCATCACTATCAGTATATTCATCCCAGTATGGAAATGAAGAGCATTTTTCTGGCTTTGCATTTTGAATTATACAGTTATTGTCATCATCTAAAAGAATGCAACCTCTACTGTCTTTAACTTCTATGTAGAAACCGTATGCCTCACTATAGTCTAGATATTTTTTTGCAAAAACTTCTTTAGTGAGATTTAAATATTTTGATGCTCTTTCTATATCGCTTTTTGAGAAAAGCACATAGCCTTTTTCTCTACAACATAATGAACAACGAGTGCATTTAAACTCGAGAGTGATATTTTTTTTTCTTCTTATCACTTTAATGTTTTTGCGATTTTTTCTAAAATTATAACCATTCCCGAGTTATTAATTTTTTTGTATGCCTCTATAGTTACTAAATAATCGTTATAAAGAGATGCTTTATCTTCTGCACTCATATTTTCTATTGATGTTTTATCTATAGGTATAGCAAGAGTAGTTCCAAATGCATATGAGTCAGGAGATTTTAATACATTTTTATTTAAGCTATATATAGTTGGCCAACGTCTGATGTCGCCAAGTTCACTTTCAGATATTCCCTGTAATGTATCTTTCCATGCGATTATATATGGCTTTGTAAGTGCTTTTGTATTTACAACAGGAGGCAGAACTTTAGGTGCTGTTGGAGTCGGAGGAGTAGGGGCAACTGGTGTTGGAGGCGTTTCTATTACTGTCGCCTCTTTTTTCTCTACTTCTTTTTGTTTAGGTGCTTCTTCTATGACCTCTTCTTGTTTAGGAGTCTCTATTTGCTCTGTAGAGACGTTTGTAGCAAGTGTTTCGCTGTTTTCTGTTATATTTGTGCTAGAGCCCTCTATATCGCTCACAGTATTTTCTGTGGCAGTTTCTACAGGCTTTTCTATTTCCTCTACATATGCTGTTACAGGAACATCTGTATTTTCTTTATCATTTAATACAAATTTAAATACTCCAAATGAAACACCTGCTATTACTAGTATTATACCAAGTATAAGAATAAAAGGTTTTTTTGATTCTTTTTTTTCAGGCTTCATATATTTTGTATATGAATAACTAGGCGTGCTTACTGGTTTAGTAAATCTTGTATTGTCTACTTCAATTGGGCTAGGGGTATCTATTTCTACAAAATTATCTGTCGTGGTTCTAGCCTCAATTTCTTTTTTAATTTTTTCTTCTTCTTCTTGTTTTAATTTTATTTTATCTTGAAGATTTTTTATACTTTCTTTAAGTAAGTCTTCTTTATTCTCTTTAAGTACATTTTCTGTATTTTCTTTAAGTAAATCTTCTTTACTCTCTGAACTATCGTCTCTAGTTAGCACACTTAATATACTTTCTTTTGTGTAAGTAGAGTCATCATCAGTGGTAGGCATTATATGATCTTCATCACTTATTTTTATATCCACTGATTTTACTTCAGGTAGGCTATTTGATTTAAGTAAGTCAACAGCTTCAGTTTCTTCTTTTACAAAAAATACAGATGGTTTTACCATGTCAGCTTTAGTATATGTTTCTTTTGGAGTATCTTTTTTAACTGGTTTTTCTTTTTCAGGTTTTTCTAATTTTTCAACTGTTTTTTTGACACTTGTAGATCTTTTTTTGATAGGTTTTGCTGTAACTTCATTATCTAAAGCTTTATTTTTAGCAGTATTTATTGCTTCTTTAAGTAGAGTAACAGATTTTTTTTCAGTTTTTTTAGTTTCCTTTGCTGTCAAAGGGCTTAATTCTTTTTTTACAACTGATGACTTTTTAACTGTTGGTTTCTTTTTGTCTATATCGGCTTTAGTTTTAGGGCTTGATTTTTTTTCAGGCATTTTTTTGTTCCTATTATTTTATTCCGTTATATTTTGCTTATTCTTCTTAATGATTTCATTGACTTTAATCATAGTCTCATCATCAAAAATATTTTCTGATATATTGTCTTTTCTAAGTGATTCGCTTAAATATTCTATTAAGTTTATATCGGGAGACTTAAGTTTATGTTTTTGAGCTATATATGTGCTATCACACATTGACAAAATAATTCTTAAAGTACTACCATTGCTTGAATATTTATCAATTAATTTATCAGGACTTTCAATTCCTAAGCTTATTAAGTTATAGCAAGCTTTAAAAAATAATTTATGAGGTTTTTTAATTTCTTCTGTTTTTTTATTCTTGTTTACAATTTTGTAATTGCTTAATAAATCTCTTTTTTCTATGTTAATTAAACTAGCATAAAGTTTTTCTTGATATGGCATAAGGTAGCAATGGCTTTTAACCTTACTTTCAACTCTAATAATAAATCCCTTTTCTTCAAGTATGTCTAGTGACTTCACAATTGTAGCATTCGAGCCAATTCCTGCTTCATTAAGTATTTGTGCATGAGTCATTTGAGAAGTACCACTTTCATAGTTGTAGCCTGCAAGTAAAGTTCTGTATATTTCTTTTGCGTTTGATGAAAGTTTTTTCCATTCTCTAGTTTCAGCTAGATTTTTAGATAAAAAAACAATTTGATTTGAAAGTGCTAAAAAAGTATCTTTTTCAATTTGCACTTTATTATCAGTACTATTTTCAAGTATGTCGAACATATTTTCCAAAATATTAACCTTTTAGTTGCATTTAATAGTTTGCATACTATATTTATTTCTAGTTAAAATCAAGTATAGTAGGGGCTTGATTACCAATAAATAGACTATAGTTCGTGTCAAACTCAAATATTTAACTAGAGTCTCTCATCTGAGGTTTGAATTTATAACCTTCAGAGCTAGTGAAGTGTAAAAGTATATTTTTAATTATAATAAAATATATAGAATATTACATATTTTATTAAGATTTTTTTTGAATAAGCATACTTTATTGATTTATTACTATGCGTTCTAGAGTTTTTTATACTAAAATTTATCCTAAATTAAATTATTTTTTAGTATATTCTAAGATGTAAGCAAGAAATAATGATTATATTTTGGAATATTTTGTTAAAAACAGTATTAATTGAAACTTATTTTTATATAAATAATCAAGATATTACTGAGTATAATTAGAAAAGTAGTATTTAAGTTGTTGAGTTTTTTATTGACAAAGTATATATTTGTATAAAATGTAGTGTAGTTGTCTGTTTTTAGAAGAATTCAGGATTTAGAAAGTGGTTTGCAGTCAAAACCCTATTGTAATTTTACTGGTTCTTGCTATAATCATAAGACAAGTGAGGGAAACACTTAGAAAACAAAAAGTTCTTTGAAATGTGAATAGCAGAAGCCAAATTTAAGGAAAACAAAAAAAACTTTGTGTGGCGAGTATTTAATTATATTCGCAAGTACAATAAAAACTTTGTGTAATGGGCATTTATGTCCATGACCTAATAAAAAATTTCTTTGTTTAGTAAATCATTATCCGTTTAGGATAGTAACAAAATATAGAAACAAACTTGAGTATGGAGAGTTTGATTCTGGCTCAGAGCGAACGTTGGCGATGCGTCTTAAGCATGCAAGTCGAGCGGACTTATTTGGGTAACTGAATAAGTTAGCGGCGAACTGGTGAGTAACACGTAGGTAATCTACCGTAAAGAGGGGGATAACTCCTGGAAACAGGGGCTAATACCGCATATACTCTTGCCTCATAAGAGGCGTAGAGGAAAAGAATTTCTACTTTACGATGAGCCTGCGGCCCATTAGCTAGTTGGTAGGGTAAGAGCCTACCAAGGCAACGATGGGTAGCCGACCTGAGAGGGTGACCGGCCACATTGGGACTGAGATACGGCCCAGACTCCTACGGGAGGCAGCAGCTGAGAATCTTCCACAATGGACGAAAGTCTGATGGAGCGACATCGCGTAAAGGATGAAGGCCTTAGGGTTGTAAACTTTAGAAATTACCGAAGAATGAATGACAGTAGGTAATGTAAGCCTCGGCTAACTACGTGCCAGCAGCCGCGGTAATACGTAGGAGGCAAACGTTGCTCGGATTTACTGGGCGTAAAGGGTGAGTAGGCGGAACTATAAGTTTAAGGTGAAAGACCGAAGCTCAACTTCGGGAACGCCTTGAATACTGTAGTTCTAGGGTATTGTAGGGGATGATGGAATTCTCGGTGTAACGGTGGAATGTATAGATATCGAGAGGAACACCAATAGCGAAGGCAGTCATCTGGGCATTTACCGACGCTCAATCACGAAAGCTAGGGGAGCAAACAGGCTTAGATACCCTGGTAGTCCTAGCCGTAAACGTTGTACACTAGGTGGTTATACAGAAGTATAAGTGCCGTAGCTAACGTCTTAAGTGTACCGCCTGAGGAGTATGCTCGCAAGAGTGAAACTCAAAGAAATTGACGGGTCCCCGCACAAGTGGTGGAGCATGTGGTTTAATTCGATGATACGCGAAAAATCTTACCTGGGTTTGAATTGCTAGAGGAATGATGTAGAGATATGTCCGTCCGCAAGGACTTCTAGTATAGGTGCTGCATGGCTGTCGTCAGCTCGTGTCGTGAGATGTTGGGTTAAGTCCCGCAACGAGCGCAACCCTTATCCTCTGTTGCTACCGAGTAATGTCGAGCACTCTTAGGAGACTGCCTACGTTTAAGTAGGAGGAAGGTGGGGATGATGTCAAGTCCTCATGGCCCTTATGCCCAGGGCTACACATGTGCTACAATGGCTAATACAAAGAGACGCGAGACCGCGAGGTGGAGCAAATCTCAAAAAGTTAGCCTCAGTTCGGATTGGAGTCTGAAACTCGACTCCATGAAGTTGGAATCACTAGTAATCGTAGATCAGAACGCTACGGTGAATACGTTCCCGGGGATTGTACACACCGCCCGTCAAACCACCGGAGTTGGTTTTACCCGAAGCCGTTAGCCTAACCCGTAAGGGGGGGCGGCGTCTAAGGTGGGGCTGATGATGGGGGTTAAGTCGTAACAAGGCAGCCGTACCGGAAGGTGTGGCTGGATCACCTCCTTTATTCGGAGATTGTCCGACTTAGATTGCTAACTGCTATTCTCATTTGAAAGAATTTTATAAGTCTACAGCTAATCACTGTAGGCTTTTTTTATTGCATAATATATATGAATCTAATATATTGACTTTTTTAATAAAGTAAAATACTATTAAAATGTACTCGGGAGTCTAATAGACTGAGAGGCTAGAATTAACTAGCGACCGAATATTTACCTGATCCAGATAATACTGGCGTAGGGAGTACTAATCTATTAAAAATAATAATTAATATTACTCCTTTAAATTTATAGGAGTTGTTATGGATATTTATACGAGACTGTTCTATTCTTTATATAATCATACACTCGTAACATTTATTGAATCATTTTTAGGTCTTTTTATAGGATCATTAGTCGCTGTTATTGTTTTCTTTTTAATACTCAAGTTTCCAAAAAGTGGAAAAATAGTATCAAATATTATGTTGATATTTCAAATAATACCCTTTATAGCATTAGCGCCTCTTGCTGTGCTTTTATTTGGTTTTGAAATAAGTGTTAAAATAGGGATAGTCGCTTGGATGGCTTTTTTTCCTTGCCTTTTAGCATATTTACGTGGCTTTGAGGAAATACCCAGTCATTATAAAATGCTTTTTAAAACACTAAATGCTAGTAAGTTTCAAATATTTATTCATCTACAATTACCTTTTCTTAGACCGTATTTTTTTACAGGTCTTAAATCATCTGCTGTCTGGGCAGTAAGTGCAGCAATTTCTGCTGAAGGACTTGGAGCTGAGTATGGAATAGGGCTATATTTGAGGAGAACACTCAGTTTATTTCGTATGGACTTGGTTTTATATGGAGCAGTAGCCGCCGCTTTATGTGGCTTAATACTTTATGGCACTGTTTTATTTTTAGATTATATAACAAATCCAAATTTTTTAGGAGCAATTTATGAAAAAAAGTAGTGTATTTTTAGTTTTGATTTCTTTGATTTTTTCTTTTTCATGTAAAAGTAAAAAAGACACAGTTACGCTTATGCTTGAATGGACACCAAATACTAGACATATTGGTTTTTATGTTGCGAAAGATAAAGGTTTTTTTGAAGAGGAAGGACTTGATGTTAGAATACTTGAGTCAGAAAGTGGAATAGTTGAACGAACATTAGATAATAAACAAGCTGATTATGGGGTGTCTTATATGTCAGAGGTTTTATCAGCCAATAATAATGGTCTTGATATTTTTGCTATTGCTGCTTTATGTCAGACTGATCTTTCAGGTTTGGCTGTAAACTCTACAAATGTGAATACTCTTAAAGACCTCGAAGGTAAAAGTTATGGTTCTTGGGGAGGCGCTCATGAGATAGTTCAACTTGAAAGACTTTTTGCTGAACATGGGGCTGACTTTAGTAAAGTAAATATTATTAATGCGGGTGGGCCAGGGGTACTTCCTTTTGGAACTGATTCTCCTAATGCACCTGATTTTATAAATACATTTGAGGACTGGGCATATATTGAAGTTAAACTTAAAAATGAGAATGTTAAATTTTTTCCAATAAGAGAGCTTATGAAAAAAGAAATATCATACTCACCTGTTTTAATCACCTATAGGGATAAAGTAAAAAATAACGAAGAAGAAGTTTTGGCATTTCTTCGTGCGGTCGAGAAGGGCTATATTTATGCTTATGAGAATCCTAGTGAGGCAGTAGATATTTTAATTAAAAATGTTCCTGAATATAGTGAAGAGTTTATAGCTGAAAGTTTAGAGGTTTTAAGCCCTCATTGGTTTAATAAAGAAAATGTTTGGGGCAAAATGTCGCTTGATGTTTGGAAGGATAAGGCAGTTGATTGGACTACAGAAACTTTAGTTCCAGAGGGCTATGATCCTACTCACTTGGTTTCTGATATTGCTTTGGACTAAATAATATTATGACATTTAAGTGTAATGATTTAAGTATTTCTTATGGCAAAAATATAATTTTATCTAATATAAATTTTGAAATAGAAAAACATGAGCGAGTTGCTTTTATAGGGAGGAGTGGTTGTGGAAAAAGCACACTCCTTCGAATGCTCGCAAATATTGAAGACAGAGCAAAAGTAACAAGTGGATCACTTCATGTACCTAAATTTGATGTACATGCCTATATTGATCAAAAAGATACTCTCTTGCCATGGAAAACAGTATTTCAAAATATAGTTCTACCTTTAACATTAAAAAAAGTAGATAAAGCTGAACAAGAAAAACGAGGTATGGAGTTATTAAAAAAATTTGGATTTGAGGATAAAAAAAACTATATGCCTGATATGCTTTCACTTGGCATGAGGCAAAAAATAATTTTGTCACGCACACTTCTTACCGATTCTAGTATTATATGGGCGGATGAGCCTTTTGCTTCTCTTGATGTTCTTTCACGAAAAAGTGCAGGCGATTTTTTGCTTAAAGTTTTGGATAAGAGAGGATTACTTTTTGTTACCCATGACATAAATGAGGCGGTTAGGCTTTGTGATAGGATTATAGTTTTTGCTCTTTCTCCGTCAAGAATTGTATATGACAGTACGGACAAAAATAAAAATATGATTAAAGATATAGAGAATATTTTGATGGAGGATATTCTTTAAATTATAAACTAATAAAATTGCCTTTTTTTACAACTTGAAATAATTCTAGTGAAGACTCATCAATTAAAGAGAAGTCAGCAAATGATTCAGGTACTAAGTTTCCAACACTTTTTTCTATGCCTAAAGCTTTCGCAGGAATAGATGTGTATGATGAAACCGCTTCGCTAAAACTAAAGTCGCAATATTTCACTAAATTGTATAAGCATTCAATAGGTGTAATCATAGAGCCTGCAAGTCCACCATAGTCGCCTACACAACGGTTGTTCTCATCAATATGAACTTCCTGAAATCCTATATTAAACTTTTTCATATTTGTACCCATAGCAATAACGCCATCTGTTACAGTTATAAGCCTCTCGCCAAGTATTGAATGTGCAAGCTTTACTGATTCAAAATGAGAGTGATTTCCATCTGGAATGATAGAAGAATATATTACTTTACTTGTAAGTATAGCACCAACAGCATTAGGTTCACGTGAATTAAATCTGCTCATGCCATTATAAAGGTGAGTAGCGAGTGTGAGTCCGCATAATTCTGCTTCACGTATATCTTCTATTGTCGCATTAGTGTGAGCTATCGAGACTTTTATGCCTTTATTAGTTAATTTAAGTATATAATCTTTTGGAACAGTTTCAGGTGCTAAAGAGACTATTGAAACACGTGAATTACATATTTTTTCAAGTAGTGTTTCGCTAATAACTCTGATTAAAGACGGATCATGTGCCCCTTTATGTTCATGAGAAATCATAGGTCCTTCTATGTGAATACCTAAAACACCAATGTCGTCTAAATTTTTCATTCCATTAACAGTATCAAGAGCTTTATTTATTCCCTCATCATTGCTCGTAACAAGGGTTGGGCAGAAAGATGTGCATCCAAATTTAGCAAGTGTTTCGCCCATTAATTTAATTGTATTTTCGCTTATTCCTTCCCCATAAAAATCAGCACCACCTGATCCATTAACTTGTATGTCAACAAACCCCGGGATAATTGTGTGAGGAGTATTTATAATTTCTTTTATATTGTAGTTATCTAAAATGTCTTTTTTTCCAACAGCAACGATGTGCTTGCCAGTCCAAATAATGACTCCATCTTCTATGAAGTGAGAGCCTGTAAAAATTCGTTTTGCGTGTATTGCTTTCATGTTTTATGCCTAAAGTGAAAATAAAACTAGAGGGATTTAGGTAACCCCCCTAGTTTATGAAAATTAAATTATACCAAAGAATGAAGCGACTAAACTAAATGCGATTATAATCCAAATCATCTTTGTAGGTGTGAGGCCTTTTTTTGATATAAAATAGTATATACCAAGAGTAAGTGCTAATGGAAGTAAGTTAGGCATAATAGCGTTAATTATATCATTTTGTACATTAACAACTTTTTCTCCAACATTAAATTGTAATGTTAGATTAACCTTAACAAAGGAAGCAATTAAAGCTCCAACAACCATAACACCGACAATACTAGCAGCTTTTTGAACATGCTTTGTAGCAGTTTTCAGTTTATCAAAAGCGTTTAGTCCAAATCCATAAAAATAATGCATTAATATGAATCTTAAAGGTAGGTGAACTAAATTAAATAGAACTATAAAAAGTATAGGTCCTATTATATTACCTTCTAAAGCAAGACCAGCACCGAGTGATGCTGTGATAGGAATGAGAGTAAACCAAAATATAGCATCTCCAATTCCACCAAGAGGACCCATAATCGCTACTTTAAGAGCACGAATAATTTCAGGATCTTCTTTTTTCTCTTCCATAGCAATAATAATACCTGCTATTGCTGTTACAAGAAATGGGTGAGTATTAAAGAATTCCATGTGACGGTGAAGAGCAGCTTTTAGTCCTTCTTTGTCATCTTTAAATATCTTTTTTAGACCTGGTTGAAGAGTGAAAGCCCATCCGCAAGCTTGCATCCTTTCATAGTTGAAAGAAGCTTGGAGGAACATAGATTTAAAAGCCATAATGTTTAAATCTTTTTTAGTAAGCAGTTTTTTTGTTTCTTTAGATTCCATCTTCATTTCCCCCTTGAGTTGTAGTTCCTGATGTGTTTTCTTTACCTAAATAGAATTCTACTACAGCAATAATAACAGCGATACCAGCTACAGGCAAAATAGTAGCATTAAAGAATGTTACTAAAATGAAGCCTAATGCTAAATATACAGCATAACGCATAGAGAACATTATTTTTAATAGTATAGCAAGACCAACAGCAGTAAGCATACCACCACCAGCAGCAAGACCATCTGTTATCCAAGCAGGGAATTTAGATACAAGTTCAGCACTTTGAGTTCCACCAATTGTGAGTAATGCAGCAACAAATGCGTACATTAAAAATAGTGTGAACATACCAAAGTAGTTGGCAAGAGGAATAGCACGGTCACCCTTACCTGCATCAATTTGAGCATCAACTTTATGCATTACAGGAACAAATAATGTGAAATATAGAGTAATTAGTCCTTGCATAAAAACAGCGAAAGGTATAGCTATACCAACAGCAGCTGTAGGCTCAAGCCCTGAAGTTATAGCAAGTACCGTACCTGCAACTCCACCAATAACAACATTTGGAGGTTGTGCTCCACCAACAGGCATAGCACCAAGCATTATAAGCTCAAGTGTCGCTCCTGTTATAAGTCCTGTTGGAATATCTCCGAGTATTACGCCGATGATCATACCTGTAAAAAGTGGTCTGTGAATGTGCAGAAGACCATCAAAAAGGTCAATACCTGCAAGTCCAGCCCAAATGGCTACAAGAACAATCTGCATGATTGTAGGTTCCATAAACTAACTCCTTAAATTAATTTTCTATATTTTTATGAATTTAATATAGCATTTTCAATATTTACTAACGGCTCTACAGGAAGTAATTGAAACTCAATTTTTACACCAAGTTTAATAAGTTCTTTAAAAGCTGTTATCTCTTCCTCTGAAGCAAATGCCGCCTTTGCTAAGGCTTTTTTGCCATCTCCTCCATGCATATTACCTACATTTAAGTAATCAATAGGCACACCGTTTTGCTTAAGCCATAAAGTGTCCATTGGATTTTCAAGTATCAAGAGAATATGCTGTGAATCAGATGCTTTATGAATAACTTCAGCTGTTTTTTCTAGGGTAAAAAATCTTGTGGCTATACCGTCAGGAACTATTGCTCCCATAAGCTCTTTTCTCATATCATTATTAGCAACGCCATCATTTGCTACTAAAACAAGATTCGATTTTGTGTGTCTAACCCAAGATGTAATTATTTGACCATGTATAAGTCTGTTGTCTATCCTCACCAATGTAATATTTGGCATAATGTTCTCCTTATTTTTTGTTAGATGTTTATTTAAACGGGTATATATTTACACCCTCTACAACTCTGTTTATTGTTCCTGATGCACTTGGGCTGTCAGGTGATAAATTAACTGATAAACTCTTAAAAAGCCCTAAAAGCTGAAACATTGCAGTTGTTGGAAATAGTCTAAAAAAGTCTCCAAGTCCATCCATTTCGATAGCTAACATGTTTTCAAGTTTAACTTCATTTGCATGTTTACCTAAAATTATGTATGCACATCCTTGGTTTTTTGCTTTCATTTCTTTTATAAGGTCAATTTCATATTTAGATATATAAGGGTCTTCTGAAAGTAAAGCAACAACAAGTGTATTTTTATCTGTAAAAACTTGTGGCCCATGACGAAGACCTAAAAAGCTGTCGATTCTTGTAGCAACTCTTCCGTCAGTCATTTCAAGCATTTTTAAATGAGCCTCTGTAAGGACTCCCTTAGCATCACTTGTACCTAAATACTGAATACGGTTAATATGTTCTGGTATTATGATTGACTCAATTTTATTTGCATATTCATTTAAGACTATTTCTGTGTAATGGCATGCCTTCTCTAATAATTCTTTCGCTTCACTTTCTTTTCCAAAATATCCACATAATGAAGCTGCAAGTAACATAGAGGAGAAAGAACTTGTCATAACCAATGATACGTCATTAGTTTCCTCTGGTAGGAGTATAAGATACGTGTTCTCATCATTTTTAGTGGCATTAGCAAGACTTCCATCTTTATTACATGTTATAATAAGATGTTTAGTTGAAGGGGATAGGCTTTTTATAAGTTCAAAAGAGGCAACTGATTCAGGGCTATTCCCACTTCTTGCGAAAGAAATCATTAATGCGGGTGCTTTAGGGATATTATATTTTAGAGGGCTTGTAACAATGTCAGTTGTTGGTGCATTGGTTACAACTCTATTTAAGTTTTTAGATAATGTGTCAAGTAAACTTTGACCAACAAACTCAGATGATCCTGCCCCTGACACAATAATAGCTCTATTTTGGTCTATTAATGCATTATCCAAAAATTCTTTTAATTTTTTATCATTTAAGACTATATCAAGTGTTTTTTTCCAGCATTGTGGCTGTTGAAGTATTTCTCTAAGCGTGTGTTCATATCTATTGTCTTTTTTATTCTCTAATATAGTTGACCACGACATAGTTTACCCCTTTAATGCATTATAATATTTTTCGATTACTTTATAAACTGATAAAACAAGAATGTTTTCTGTGCTAAAATTATCCTCAATATATTCTCTATATTTGAACACCCAAGGAACATATTGAGAAATAAGAGCATAACTAAGTGCTTTGTCAAAATTGTCTTTTGCTTTAATAACTTCTTTTTTTATTGATGGAGTTGCCCAATAATATCTTATTCTATCACTTAAGCTATAAACTCTTTTATAAGCTTCTTCACTTTCTGTTCCAATATAATAAGGCTTCCAATATTTATCATTTTTTATCATTTCTTCTTCAACAATTACTCTTATATTAGTTTTTTGAACAATATAAGGGTTTTCTTTCTCTATCATATCAAGTGCGTATAGAGCTTCTCTCCATGCAAATGTTAGCTCAGGACCTACCTTTAGTATTGAAAAAGTATCATTAAAAAGTGAATTAAGAGACTCTTCTGTTTGATAATCAGTAGAATGTGCTTCATATACAATACTTGGATATTCTTCTATAAACTTTGATAAGTGTGATGCTTGCCCTTTCTTATATGGGAAAACAAAATCATCACCAAACTCGACTCCCGGCTGAACGACAACACCTTTTACCTTATCCCAAGCATAGGCTATATTATATTTTTCAAAATACTCTTTAATTAAAGCAATAGTTTCTTTTACATCTTCTGTAGGAGTAATTGACACATCACTTTCATGCGATTTTGCTCCACCCGGAGGAGGTACTTCTGTTCCAACAACATAAAATACTTCATTTGACTCACCATACATTTCTTTAGCTACAGCCTCAGCCACTTCAACCATTTGTGCAGTACGTTCGGCGATGACTTTGATGGGTAATGGGTTTATGTCGTCTTTGCAAGGCATACTTGGGTCTATATGAAGTTTTGTGTATCCTGCTTTTACATATTCTGCTATAAGTTCAAGGCTTTTACTCATTGCCTCACTTGATTCTAAAGATGTCCAAGTATTAGGTCCTAAGTGGTCGCCACCTAAAATATATGCATCACTTTTAATATCATATTTTTTAGCAATATCACTAACCATTTTAGCATAATCTTTAGGTGTCATGCCAGTATACCCACCATATTGGTTTACTTGCTGAACTGTGCTTTCTATAGCAATGGTTGCTTTTGGGTTATTTTTTAGGAAAAAAAAGGACGCTTTCAGAACATCTTCATGTGCTGAACATATAGAAATTATTCCATTTTGCTTAATATTTAATTTTGACACTTATACCTCTCTATTCCAAGTATATTCTTTTTGTTTTTTTAGTCAAGTTATAAATCATAATTTTTTTGTATAGGCTATTTATATGAAGAGTTTATTAATTAAAAATATTTAATAAGACAATAGGTTTATATAGTTTGTGTATTTTTATATTAAAATATTTTAGTATAAAAATAAATTAAGGCTTCTAAATATTAATAGGATTATTTTATTATGAACAAAAAATTTATGATAACATCAGTTTTGAGTGTTATTATATTTGTATCTTTAGGACTTTTTAATGCAAGAACAAGTAATAATGAATTAGGTTTCACTTGGTATGCTATGCTAGAGAAAGCGCCTTTAACACCTCCAAACTTTGTATTTGGTATAGCTTGGACAATATTATACGTTCTTATGGGTGTTTCTTTTAGCTTTCTGTTATGTGCAAAACCTTATAAAGAAAATATAATAGCCCGTAAATATTTTAATTTAGCATTAATATTTTTTATAGTGCAGTTTATAGTGAATTTAATATGGTCATATATGTTTTGGACATTTAGAAATCCGTTTCTAGCATTAATAAATATTATTATACTAGATATACTTGTTCCAATTACAATAGTATTAGTTTGTAAAGTCTCAAAAAAATCGGCTATTTTCCTAATTCCTTATATGCTATGGATATCGTTTGCCACTTATCTAAATTTGTATATGGTTTTATATAATTAGAAATTGTTTTTATAAGTTTCATTTAAATACGCAATAATTATTATTGAATGCATAATTATATTTAAAAGACAATACTCTATGTTTTATATTAAATAATAAAAAATAACTTGTATTTCATACATTATAGTATTACAATTAGATATATTAAAAATATAAGGAGTATTAGATAATGATTATAGTTATAACAGGTCATGGAACTTATGCTACTGGAATAGAGTCTATGATTAAATTAGTTTTGGGTGCACAAGACACTTTAAGATTCATTGATTTTGAAGAAGGCAAAAGCCCTGAAATGATGAATCAAGAGTTTAGTAAGCTTTATAAAGAATCTAGCTCTGGTATTATTTTCTTAACTGACATTGCAGGTGGAACTCCATTTAATCAGGCAGTAATTGCTATACATGAAAATGGTGGTAATGGAGCTGTAATTGGAGGAGTAAATATTCCTTTTATAATCGCATTACTTGAGCTCATTGAAGAAGACTATACCGACATAAAAAGTCTTTGTCAAGAAGCAAAAAATATGGCTATAGAGAGCATGACTATTTATGGGGACGAGCCTAGTAAAAAAAGTAATACTAATGAAAGTGAAGACGGAATTTAATTAGTCTACAATTTACCTTTAGCTCCGCATACAGTGATTTTATGAAGAACTATTTCTCTCATTGTCTCTTTTGCAGAACCAAATATTTTTCTTAAATCATAAGCTTCAGGGTCTTTTTGCATGTGGTCTAAAAATCCCTTAATGAAGTTTTGTTTAAGTTCAGTATCAATGTTTACTTTATTAATACCTGCCTCTATAGAGAGTTTTAATTGCTCATCTGTTAGTCCTGATGATCCATGAAGAACAAGAGGCACTGAGAGTTTAGAGCGTAGGCTATTAATTAGGTCATAGTTTAATTTAGGCTCGTCTTTATATACGCCATGTGCAGTTCCAACAGCAGGTGCGAATAGATCAACTTTTGTACGTTCAACAAACTCTATAGCTTCATCTACATTAGTGTAAATTGATTCAAGAGCAACTATTTCCTCTTCTTTTCCACCAACAATTCCAAGTTCAGCTTCAACTAACTTTTCACCTGCCTCTTTTTTCATTAAAGCAGTTTCTGCTATATTTTTAATAAATGTCTCTTTTGAGCGGTCGATCATAACTGATGAGAATGATGAGCTTTTAATACATTTAATAATATTTTCATTTGTTGTTCCATGGTCAAGATGCACAAATATATTTGGTGATTTATCTGCCACAGCTAAAATGCTATTTATGTAATCGAATCCTGCATACTTAATGCTACTCTCTGTAATTTGAAGAATGACAGGTGCATTAAGGGTTTCTGCCGCTTCCACTATCACTTGAGTTTGTTCCATGTTTAATGTGTTAAATGCGGGTAGGGCAAACTTTTCTTTTATACTTTTATCTAAATAGAATTTCATTTTATCTAGTTTCATTATTGTTATCTCCTTAAATCAGTCATATTTATATTGTATCATAAATGTGTATAATATAATATAATTAATAACAAATAATACAACTTTATGTTAAAAGGAATCTATTAATATGGAACTAAGTATGCTTAAATCTAAACAAGATGCATTTTTTAGTACAGGAGGTACTTTAAGTTATTCTTTTCGTATAGATGCCCTAAAGCGAATGAAAAATATGATGTCAAAATATGAAGATGAGTTTATAGAGGCATTAAAAGTAGATTTGTCTAAAACAGAAATTGAATCTATATTCTCTGAACTCATTATAGTTTCAGAAGAGATTAGATATTTTATAAAAAACCTTAAACATTGGATGAAGCCTTCTAAAGTTAGAGAGTCTATTTTATCATTTGACTCTAAAGGGCATATAATACATAAGCCTTATGGCAGCTCGCTCATAATTTCTCCATTTAATTATCCTATACAAATAAGTTTATTGCCAGCTATAGGTGCTATTGCTTCTGGTAATTGTGTAATACTTAAGCCTTCAGAGTATACTCCAAATGTTTCAAAAGTTCTTAATGAGGCTATAAAGGCAACATTTAATGAATGCTTTTTTGCTGTTGTGGAGGGTGGTTTAGAAGAAACTAAAGATTTATTGTCGCTAGATTTTAGGAAGATATTTTTTACAGGCTCAACTAATGTTGGTAAAATAGTATTAAAAAGCTCTATACCTCAACTTGCATCAGTTACACTTGAGCTTGGTGGAAAAAGCCCTGTAATAATTGATAACATAAATGATAACAGTCTTAACAAAGCATTAAAGAGTATTATCAATGGGAAATTTATGAACAGTGGTCAAACATGTATTGCCCCTGACTATATTTTGCTTGATGAGAGACTTAAAGAGAAGTTTTTAAATATATTTAAGTCTAGCATAAAGATGTTTGAGACAGAAAGAAAAATGCATCCTATTATAAATAAAGCTCATTATGACAGGATTAAAGCTTATCTTAAGAATGGGGAAATTTTATGTGGTGGTAAGTTTGATGATAAAAAAAAGTCAATGGAGATCACTTTAATGGAGCCAAAAAGCATTAAAGAAGATGTTATGAAAGATGAAATATTTGGGCCTATTATTCCTATAATGTATTTTAAGGATAAAGAAGAGTGTAAATCTATAGTGAGAAATGTGTCGCCTGAACCTTTGGCATTATATTTGTTTTCTGATGACACACTTTTTAATAAGTTTTTTATAGATAACTTATCATTTGGTGGTTGCACTATAAATGATACAATTTCACATATATTAAATCCAAGGCTTCCTTTTGGTGGAGTAGGGGCTAGTGGAATTGGAAGTTATCATGGCTACGAAAGTTTTAAGGCATTTTCTAAAGTAACATCAATTGCTAAAAAAAGATTTAGTTTCGATTTGCCATTAAAGTATCCGCCTTATAGTAAATATGAAAAGGTAATAAAATTTCTATATAAACTTATTAAGAAATAGTTTTTATTTTAAGTAAATAAAATATCTAGCAGTTAATACTATAATACTACTTAAAGACTATTATTTTTTTATGATTATGGTATACTATTTTTTTAGTTGTTGCATATAAAATTGATAATATTAAAAAAATTCAGACTGCGAGCAGATAAAAAGTGATTGATAATGAGACTCAAATAAATATATCAAATTTAGGTAAAAACCCTTTTACAAAAGATTATTCAAATGTATCAAGAGTTCTTATTATATTTGTATTTTTTGACTACTTTTTTAGAAGAGGTGTGCTTCTAAACTCTTTTAAGGTAATAGGAGACTTCTATTTTATAATAATAAATATTATATATATTTCTTTATTCATAATATTTTTTTCTATTGTGTTCTATAGATTTTATAATGATATATTTAAGAGAAACTTTTTTATTGGAATAGTAGGCATATCAATGCTTTTACTTTCTCTATTAACACTTTTTATTAAACAAAAAGAAAGTGCTTTATATAAAGTGCTTATAGGAATATATTTTATAATGATGCTTTTACTAAATATATTAATATTTAAGGATATGCTTTTTGATAAAAATATAAGCGAGACTAAAAGGCTTTTTGTAATATTTATATTTTTATTTTCGTTTGTTTCAATAATCAATTCTATAATATATTTGGTAACTCCTGTAACGCCTATTTTATTTAATGTTAATATTTATAATATACTAAGTGTTCAAAATTATTTTTTATCAGTAGCTTCATATTCTTTTTTAATCGTACTCATCTATTTTGTTGTGATTTCTTTTAAAGAGATTACAGAGTATAAACTTTATAAAAGATCAATATTATTTTTATTTGTCACAGTTTTACTTATGCTACTATCAGTATTATTTTCAAAATCATTATATTTATCTATAGTTTCTTTAATAAATGCACTTGGAATAGAGATGATTCTTCCTATGTTTATATATGTTTATTTGATATTTATATTTATAATATTATCTTTAGTCATGCTAAGCCGAAAAAGCATAGATAATACAATTTTTTATATAGTAATACTAATTTTACTTTCTGGAATAAACCAAAATGATTTATATTTAAGAGTTTTGTTTATTTTTGCCATTACAGATTTATCATTACTTTTAAAAGTAAAAAACCCTATAGAAATAGAGTTTTAAGTATAATATGAGCTGGTGATGGGACTCGAACCCGCGACCGGCTGATTACAAATCAGCTGCTCTACCAATTGAGCTACACCAGCACGTATATATTAGCCATTATACTATATATAAAAAAAATTGCAACTATTATATTTAATAGAATTATTTTTTTATATTTATATAATAGATTTAAGTCTTTCCTTAAATATTTCTAAAAATGTAGGATACTCATCAAGTATTCTAGGCTCTGATTTTTTACTTGCTTCTATATCTATATCTCCAGTAAACTCATACCAGTTTAGTATGTTTACTAAAGGAGACCATGTATTTGGTCCTCTATAAGATTTTATTGTAGGAATATGGAATAATAATCGACCTCCATATTTTTGATATTCTTCTATTGTTCCAGAAAAACCATTTCCTAATTCTGATGTAGTAGCATAGTTATCATTTTTTTTATAATAGACATTCTTAAAAGTAGCTTGATAAGGAACTACAACTAACGGTATATTTTTTTCATTTGAAATAGCAATATCATTTCTAAGTTTCCACTGCACTGCTGTCATCACTCTTATATTATGCCATGCTGTATAAAAACTAAGAATAATAATAAGAATGCTACATGCTGAAATTATTTGCTTAAGAAATATTTTAGGCAAGTTATCTATTAATAACCATGTCCACAATATTAATAAATATAATAAAGGAAGTATTCCTTGTCCTATTATAAGCACTCTTATATATGGTAATTTTGCTAATATAACTATAAGTGCCCATCCTAAAAAACAGCAAAAACAATATACTGAGACCCATATTTTTTGTTTTACTTTTTCTTTAAGTGGCTTATTATATTTACTGATTAATAATACTAGAGTAATTATCACAATTAAAGATATTAGTAAAGGAATTAAAGCATAGTTTATATCTTGATAAATAAGTTTTAATGCATTAATGTGGCTTGCATTTGGATCCCATGTTTTTCTAGATATTACTCCCGGGGCAAATATTGTAATAATACCACCTATTGCTAAACCTGCATATAAATTCCATAAATGTCGAGGTATTTTTATTATAGGTTTTAATTGCCTTTCTTTTATTATTGACAAAATAATTATACCTAATATTAAACCTATTCCATATAAAGTAGTAAATTCATTATGAGTGGAGTTTAAAAATGCTAATAGAAATAATATAATACTTTTGTAATAGTTGTTGTCTAGATACTTGGAGCCTGTAGATAGAGACTGCTCCATGTAGAATTCCCAAACAGGAATTAGTAATAAAAGAAAAAAAGCCATTGGAACTATATAGCCATTAGATATAGTTCTTAAAAATAAATCATTTAATATCCATGCTTGATGCGAGAATAATAAAGAATAACCTAGCATCATTGCTATACTAAATAATATAAAATAGCTGTCTTCTTTTTTACTGGGTAGTCTTTTATAGTATATTATAAAAGGAACAAAAATATAAAGTATCATAAGTATAGAAGATATAAACGCTCCCCATAAAATAGGTAAATGAATAAAAAAAGTGTGCATAGGAGTGGCCGGCCTTCCATGCATACCCTTATAGTACTGTATGCTATTTTCTAAAGAAGGAGCCAAAGCTGTTTTTATGTAGTCTATTACTCCAATTTTTGTAGAAGTACTTAAAGAGTATATCCCCATGTCATCGTATACTAAGGGGCTTAAAAAAGATAACATGAATATTGATAGAAATATAATTATTAATATTGTTTTTACAGTTTTACTAATATATTTAATTTTTGGTAATTCTATTTTATTATTTTTAGAATATGGATTTGGATAAAGTTTATTAAGTAGAATAACTGTAATAATAGAATAAATAAAAAAAAGTGACATATAAATCATAAATCTTACTTTTAGTGTGTATGAAATGCCACCTATTTTTTCATCCACTATTTCTTTATTACTTACAATGTTTCCAAAAGGAGAGCCACTATTATCCCATGAAATACTTATAATATATTCAGGTAAAGTGTCATCATCTGGATATATGCCATAAATATCACTATTTCTAAATACTTTATCATAAGATTTTATACGCATATGATAGCGATAAGTATTATTACTGCTTTCTTTTAAAGTGAAATTAGTTAAGTATCCTGTTCTTTCTTTAGATCCCAAAATTGAAAGTATTATAATCGCAATAATTATAATAGAAGTTATAAATCCAATAATTATAAATAGTTTTTTATGTTTAAGCATATTTAATTTCCTTATTTTGGATTATAATAACCAAATGCAACTTTTAATAATTGTGAAACTATTCTAATATTGCCTCTCCAATTAATTTTTGTAGGTGTTTTTCCGTGATTTGGGTATATACGAGATGTTGGTATTTCTTTTACCTTATACCCTAATCGTGGAATACGTGAAGCTAAGTACCATTGTAATTCCCAAGTTTTAAAAATATCTCTAAAGATGTCGAGTCGGGCGTCTTTTAGTATATCAACATTAAATCCCCTGAAAGCAGACATAGTTTCTGAATATTTAAATCCTGATACTATGGAAAGCAGTGGATTTGAAAAAATTTTAATAGCGAAGAATCGCATTAAAGGTGTATTTTTATGATGTCCACCTTTAATAAAACGTGAGCCTTGTACAAAATCTATTCCAGTTTTTAATAATTCAATAAACTCGGGTATTTGTTCTACAGAGTCTTTATTATTTCCATCAACAGTAATGCAATACTTATAATTTTCATGAACTACTTTAGAAAATCCAATACGATAAGAACTTCCTTGCCCTTTTTCTTTTATAGTGAATATTCCACGAACTTTCATATCAATAAGAAATGAATCTTCTACAGAGCCATCCGTACTACCACCATCAAGAAGAAATATATCTACAT
>CAMRCO010000016.1 GCA_947040945.1 uncultured Spirochaetia bacterium | reverse complement strand
ATAATAAAATTTAATTTATTTAATACTTCTTAATCTTCTAGTTTTTTACTGTTTATATTGACAAAGTAATTTAAATGAATATGCTTATTATAAGTGTACTCATTTAAGCATATAGGGGGGGTTATGAAAACGGAAAAAAGAAAACCTTATCTTTATGAAGCAGTTTTTACAGTATTAAGTTTAATTTTAATAATGTCAGTAAGCTTGATAGTATTTGGTACAGACCCACATATACCATTACTTGTTGGTGTTGCAATAGCTGCATTAGTTGCGGTGAGAATTGGGTACAAATGGTCTGAAATTGAAATTGGTATGATTAATGGAGTTACTCAAACACTTCAAGCTGTCATTATTCTTATGATTATAGGAGTGCTTATTGGAGTTTGGATTTTAGCGGGAGTTGTTCCTACGATGATATATTATGGTTTAAGTATTTTATCTCCTAAAATATTTTTGCCAGCTTCAGTTATAATATGTTCTATAGTTTCTTTAGCTACAGGTACATCATGGGGAACTGTGGGTACTATTGGTATAGCATTAATAGGTATATCTATAGGGCTTAATATTCCTGCTCCAGTTGCCGCAGGTGCTATTTTGTCAGGTGCATACTTTGGAGACAAAATCTCTCCATTATCAGACACAACAAATCTTGCCCCAGCTATGGCAGGAACAGATGTATTTACTCATATTAAGTTTATGCTTTCATCTACATCAATTGCTTATGGCATAACACTAATATTTTTCACAGTATATGGGCTTGGTTTTGGTGGAGAAGGAACACTTGATAGTGTTATAGAAATTAAAAACGGTATAGATTCAATTTTCACAATATCACCTTTTTTATTAATAGCACCAGTATTAGTTATAACAGCCATAGCATTTAAGGTTCCAGCAATGCCCGGTATATTTGTAGGAATTGTTGCAGGTGCTATACTTGCTCCAATATTTCAAGGGGCTAGCTTAGGCGATATATTAACTGCCGCTTACAGTGGTTATGAAAGTAATTCAGGAATAGTTTCTGTTGATGATTTACTTTCAGCGGGTGGGCTTTCTAATATGATGTTTTCTGTATCTATGGCTATCATTGCTATGATGTTTGGCGGTATACTTGAAACTACAGGTCAAATGGAAGTTATAGTTGAAAGATTGTTAAAAGTTGTTCATTCAGCAAGAGGACTTATTGTTCTTACAGTAGCGACATGTATAGGTTGTAATTTAGTTATGGCAGAGCAGTATATATCAGTAGTAATACCCGGTCGTATGTATAGCTCAACTTATAAAAAAATGGGACTTCATCCTAAATCATTATCAAATATATTAGAGGCATCAGGAACTGTTACAGGTGCTTTAGTTCCTTGGAATACATGTGGAGTATTTATGGCAGGTATTTTAGGTGTTTCTACACTTGAGTACATGAGATGGGCTGTGTTTAATTACACAATGCCTATTGTAGTTATAGTTCTTACATTTACATATAGTAAATTTGTTATCGCTAAAGTTGATGAAAGTGATACTGAAAATATAAAAAATTAAAGTTTGTATAAATATTTTCTATTTCAAAAAAATGATTTTCTTTTGAGGTAGCTTAATATAACTATTAAGGAGTATATAATGGATTCAGTATTGCTTACGGTAAATGCAATATCAAGCTGGTTATGGGGACTACCTATGCTCATTATACTAGCTGGTGGTTCAATTGCTATGACTATTTATTTAGGTTTTTTTCAGTTCAGGTATTTTCCATCTATAATGAAATATACATTTGCTAACTTATTTGAAAAACCAAAAAATAATTTTATAGGTACAATTAGTGGATTTAAAGCTATGCTTACGGCATTAGCTGTAACTTTAGGTTCTGGAAATATTGTCGGTGTTGGGGTTGCTATAGGTTTAGGAGGTCCCGGTGCTATATTTTGGATGTGGGTTTGTGGAATGTTTGCTAGTAGCTTTAAATATGCTGAAATTGTAATTGGAATGAAATATAGGGTTCTTGATGAAAAGGGGGTCTATGTTGGTGGGCCTATGTATTATTTAGGCAGTATTGCTCCTTGGTTTGGAAAATTATACGCTTTAATTTTTATGTTGGAATTAATTCCGTCAGTGGCAAATCAAGCGGCAGGTATTTCTGATATGGGAACTGTAATCGGCGTTCCTAAGCCAGTATTTGCTTTTATAATAGCTGTTATTATTATTTTAATAGTTCATGGTGGTGTACGTAGAATTGCTGATGTTATGAATGCTGTTATACCTAGTATGACAATTTTATATTTTATTGCGGTTATTATTATTGTAATTATGAATATTAAAGCAGTCCCATCTGTAATCGGATTAATATTTACGTCAGCATTTACAGGAACAGCAGCAGTGGGTGGTTTTGCAGGAGCTGTTTTTTCTCAAGGACTTCGTTGGGGACTAGCTCGAGGTGTAAGCTCAAATGATGCAGGAACAGGTCAATCATCTATAGGGCATTCTTCTGCTTTAATAAAACACCCTGGGGAGCAAGGTATATGGGGCGTATTTGAAGTTGTTTTAGATACACTTATTATATGCAGTCTTACTGCTGTAGCAATATTGGTTACAGATGCATGGAAGACTACAGATTCTCAATTAGCTTCTACTTTGGCAGGTGTCGCATTTAAGCAATCATTGGGGGTTTTTGGAGGAGTTTTAATAAATATTATAACTTTTTTATTCAGTATGACTACAATAATAGTTATTATTTATTATGGTGAGAGATTAGTAGAATATTTATTCAAAGGCAAAGGATATATCGCAAAATATGTTTACACATTTTTTGTTATACTCGGTGCTTTTAATGCTGTAAACTTATTGATTCACTTTGTAGACATTTTCTATGCGGGTATAATTATACCTAACGTAATTGGGTTATTTATTTTAAGAAAAGAAATAAAAAGTATTACTATAGACTATTTTACTAAGTATAGATTTGATAAAAAAATAGATTGATTTAAATAACACTATTATGAAATTAATATTATAAATATAATAAAAAAAGGAAAAAAAATGAGAAAAGAAAATGTACGTATTGCTATTTGGGGATTTGGTGCTATGGGTAGTGGTATGGCTAGAATGTTACTTAATAAAAAGGGTGTCGATATTGTAGGAATTTGTTGTAGAAACCCTGCTAGAGTTGGTAAAGATATGTATGAATATTTAGGACTTGATAGAGGAAACAGAAAAGAAATTATAATAAATAATAATATAGATGAGGTTGTAAAGAAAGGTGAATGTGATGTTTGTCTTTGCTGTACTGATTCATTTGTAAAAAGTGCATTTGACAAAATAAAAAGTATACTTGTTAAAGGTGTTAATGTTATCTCTATTGCTGAAGAGATGGCTTATCCTAAGGCTCAAAATGAAGACCTTTGTAAAGAACTTGATAAAATAGCTAAAGAAAATAATGTTACAGTTTTAGGCACAGGAATTAATCCCGGGCTTATGATGGACTTACTTGTTGTTGCTCTTACAGGAGCTATGAGTGAAGTAACACATATTAAAGCTGAAAGAGTAAACAGTTTATCTCCTTTTGGTAAAGCGGTTATGATTGAGCAAGGTATTGGCTTAACAGAAGATGAGTTTTTATCAAAAGTGAAAGAAGGACATTTGTCTGGACATGTTGGTTTTCATGAGTCAATTGAAATGATAACAGATGCTATAGGTTGGAAGTTAGATAAACCTATTAGGCAAGAGCAAGCTCCTATTAAAAGTGATGTTTATAGAGAAACTCCTTATATTAAAGTGGAGGCGGGTAATGTTGCGGGCTGTTCAATGAAAGGATTTGGAACTGTGGACGGAGAAGAGAAAATTGAAATGATTCACCCACAGCAAGTTGAACCTCATTTAGGGGGGACTAATACTGGGGACTACATCACACTTAAAGGAACTCCTAATATTAATATGCAAATTAATCCTGAAGTGGATGGTGGTATTGGTACTATTGCTATGGCAGTTAATATGATACCTCATGTTATTAATTCTCGTAAAGGTGTTAAAACAATGCTTGATTTACCTGTTCCTCGTGCGATAATGGGTGATATGAGAGAGTTAATTGAGGAATAATATTCTTTAATTTTAATAATTATTATAAGGATTTTAATATGCCAGAGAAAGGTGATTACGTAGAAATATATGATATAGTACTTGCTTCAGAGGATCGTACAGCTAATATCCCTAGTGACACAAAAAGTGTTCATTATGAGATGTGGGTAAAAGGTTTTTTGCTTAACAGTGATGCTGAAATAGGGGACATAGTTGAGATTGAAACTATTATTGGAAGGCGTATTAAAGGGGTGCTTGAAAGAGTAAACCCTGCATACACTCATTCATTTGGAAATGTTCTCCCAGAGGTTTTTGAGATAGGGAAAACAGTAAGACGAGAATTATTTGGAGATAAATACTAATGAAAGACTTTAGTTATAATGCTGTAATGGCAAGAAGTAATGAGATAATGAAAAAGGCACTTGGAATTGATTACAGTTCATTTGAAAGTGGTAGTGCTTCTTTTGATTATGAAAAAATGATGTGTGAAGTAGGCTACTCATTAGAAGAAATAATTGCTATTCAAAGAAGTGTTGGTGTTGGGAATACTCCTCTTATAGAGCTTAAAAATATAACAGAATTGGTACGTAAATATTCTAAAAAAAATTATGGTGCTAGAATATTTATTAAAGACGAAGCATCTAATCCGTCAGGGTCATTTAAGGCTCGCCGTGCATCTAATGCTGTTTATTATGCTAAAAGCAAAGGTTATAAAGGAGTAATTGCTGCGACAAGTGGAAACTATGGAGCGGCAGTTGCAAGTCAGGCTGCTATGCAAGGATTAAAATGCATTATCATACAAGAGTGTTATGACAGCATAAAAAAAGGGCAACCTGAAATACTTGAAAAAGCACGTGCTTGCGAGGCTTATGGAGCTGAAGTTGTTCAGCTTAGTGTAGGCCCTGAGCTTTTTTATATATTCCTAAAAACGCTTGAAGAGACTGGTTTTTTTAATGCCTCTCTTTATACTCCATTTGGTATAGCAGGAGTTGAAACTTTGGGTTATGAAATAGTTAATGAAATTAGAGAAAGAGTTGGAGCTGACCCTACTGCCATTGTATGCACAAACGCAGGTGGTGGAAATCTAACAGGTACTGCACGTGGAGTATTAAAAGCAGGGGCTTTAAATACAAGAATAATTGGTGCAAGTGTTAGCCTAAAAGGGCTTCACATGGGAAGTGATGATCACTTTAATAAAAAATCATTTACAACAGGTCATACAGGTTTTGGTATTCCTTTTGCAACTAATCCTGATAGGTCAGATGTTCCAAGGTCTGCCGCTCGTCCTTTAAGATATATGGATGAGTATTATACATTAAATCAAGGTGAAGTTTTTTATACAACAGAAATGCTTGCACAGCTTGAAGGTCTTGAAAGAGGCCCCGCAGGCTGTGTTTCACTTGCTGCCGCATTTAGTATTGCGCAAACAATGCCAAGTGATGAGATTATAGTTGTTCAAGAAACTGAGTACACGGGGGCAGGCAAACATATTAATGCACAGCTTTCTTTTGCTCGTGATAATGGTATAGATATATTTTTTGGAGACTCTTCACTTGAAGTTGCAGGAGAGAATATTATTTTGCCAAGTAACCCATCGCTTATACATGCGAAGGAAGTTGACTTAAATCACACAAGGCATTCTTTTATAAAAAATGTGTTGGAAAAGCATTCTGATTTGAGTGATAGTGATATAGAGTTTCTTGCCTTAGAAACTAAAAGTAGTAAAGAGTTTGTTTTAGATTGCATAAATTGTATAAAAAAATAGGAGATAAAATATATGAAGTCTTATCTTAAAAGAGTGGATAATTTTGAGGAGAAGCGTGAGCATTTGAAGTCATTAAGTGATGAGGAGCTTAAAGCTTTGTTTTGGTCTTTAGCTGAAAAAGTAATAGACCCTATGCTTGACTTGGCTCATACTCACACAACACCATCAATAGAACGTTCAGTTCTACTTAGAATGGGGTTTTCAAGTATTGAAGTTAAAGACATAGTTGATAGGTGTATACAAAAAGGTCTAATCACTTATGGAGCGGGGCATGTTGTTTATAAGCTTTCTAAAATGAAAAATATTGAAGTGAGGGAAGCAGGTCTTCTTTTAATTGAAGGTAAACACTGGGATGAATTAGTTCATGAGTTTAAGGGGTAAGCATTATGAAAAAAATAGACATAAATAAAAAACTTAATATAGAAGAAATACTTAAAGATTTAGATAAATATAGACCCAAAAGACGTGGTTGGATATGGCGTAAAAAAATACCTAATTTAAAACTAGGAGCTTTTACATATCAAGATTGTTCAGAAAGCTTAAAAAACTATACAGCAATTCCTTCATCAATAAAATATTTTAATAATATTGACCCACAACCTGATATTGTTATAACAACAGAAATAGCATCAGGAAGATTTGAAGATGATATTAGGCGTATTAGAATGGCGGCTTGGCATGGGGCTGACCACATTATGGTTATAAGAACAGCAGGGCAATCTCACTTCGATGGGCTTCTTGAGGGAACACCTCAAGGAACTGGTGGAGTACCTATTACTCGAAAACAGATAAGGGCTCAAAGGAAAGCTTGCGACCTTATTGAAGAGGAAATTGGACGCCCTATAAATTATCACTCTTATGTTAGTGGTATTGCAGGCCCTGATATTGCTGTTATGTTTGCTGAAGAGGGTGTTAATGGTGCTCATCAAGACCCACAATATAATGTACTTTACAGAAATGTTAATATGGTGAGGTCATTTATTGATGCGGCTGAATCTAAAAAAATTATAGCTTGGGCAGAAATTGCTCAAATTGATGGAGCTCATAATGCTAATGCGACTGCTCGGGATGCTTGGAAAGTTATGCCTGAGCTTATGGTGCAGCATGCTATTAATGCTATATTTTCATATAAAGCAGGTATTCCAAAAGATTTAATATGTCTTTCAACTGTTCCGCCAACTGCATCTCCCGCTCCATGCATGAAACTTGATTTGCCTTATGCTGTAGCTTTAAGAGATTTTTTCTCTGAATACAGAATGCGTGCACAGATGAATACAAAATATGTAACTTCATCATCAAGAGAGGCAACAGTTACTCATGTTATGAATATGGTTATTTCAAAACTTACAAGTGCTGATATTCAGTCGACTATAACTCCTGATGAAGGACGTAATGTTCCTTGGCATATGTATAATATAGAAGCTTGCGACACGGCAAAACAAACGCTTGTTGCTATGGACGATTTACTTAGTATGGTTGAACTTAAAAAAGACGGGTATTTGCGAGAGCAGGCACGTGAGCTTAAAGAGAGAGCAGTGCTTTTTATGGAAGAGATTATAGAAGCTGGTGGATATTTTAATTCTGTAGAGAGTGGTTTTTTTGTTGATTCTGGATATTATCCTGAAAGAAATGGAGATGGAATAGGGCGAAAAATTGAGGGTGGTGTTGGGGCTGGGTATGTTTATAAAAGAGAGGAAAATTATTTTGCTCCTGTTACTGCTCATTATGGATATAATAATGTCGCACAATATGACAAAAATGCGGTAGATAACCCTTCAAGTCTTATTGGTGGTTCAACTTTTGAATGTCCTGATAAAATCATATATATTGATGAGCTTGATGATGAGGATAATGTTCATGTTCGAATGAATGAAAATAAAGATTTTAGAAACTCTAATATGATTAAACCTGAAGTGGAATGGCTTGCTGACGGCACTGTTCAAGTCGAGATATTTTTGCCTGTTGATGAGACTACTGCAATGTATGCAGCAATTGAGTTTGCTAAAAAAATGAATTTGAAAGACCCTGAAGTTATTCATGTTGAAGTTATGAACCCAAGCGAGGGAACACGTGTTCAGCTAAAAGGAACGCTTGACTTTAGTGTTAATATCGACGAGCTTATAATACCTCCTAAGGTGGATGTTATGAGTACTGATGAGATAAAAGAGTATGTAGAAAAATATCCATTTAAGATTGTAGCAGGTACACTTGGAGAGGATGAGCATTCGGTTGGACTTCGTGAAGTGATTGACATTAAGCATGGTGGTATTGAAAAGTATGGAATGGAGGTTGAGTATTTAGGGACTTCAGTTGCTTGTGAGAAAATAATTGATGCTGCAATCGAACTTAATGCTGACGTTATACTTGCATCAACAATAATTTCTCATAACAATATTCACTACAAAAATATGAAAAAACTCCATGACCTTGCAACTGAAAAAGGGATAAGAGATAAAATTATAATTTGTGCAGGAGGAACTCAAGTAACTCCTGAAATAGCAAAAGAACAAGGAATTGATCAAGGCTTTGGTAAAAAAGACAGAGGTGTTCAGGTTGCTACATATTTAGTTAATAGAAAAAAAGAGCTTATTGACAGTGGAAAATGGAGCTCATAAATAATGGAAGTTGATGTATTAGTTGCTGAAATTGGCAGTACCACAACAGTTGTAAATGCGTTTACTGACATAGAAACAGAAAGCCCTAAGTTTTTGGGGCAAGGGCAAGCTAGTACCACAGTTTTAGAAGGGGATGTTAATATTGGAATAAATAATGCTATAAAGGTATTAGAAAAAAATATTAACGTCTCTAATATTAAATATAAAAAAATGCTTGCAACTAGTAGTGCTGCTGGCGGGCTTAAAATGTCTGTTCATGGTCTTGTTTATGACATGACTGTGCGTGCGGCTCGTGAGGCTGCATTAGGTGCTGGAGCAAATTTGAGTCTTGCTACAAGTGGGAAACTTAGCAAAAGAGACCTTGAGAAAATAGTTAAAACAAAACCTAATATTATTTTAATAGCAGGTGGAGTTGACTATGGAGAGAAAGAAACTGCTATTCATAATTCAGAATGCATAGCAAGTCTTGACATAGACATACCTGTTATATATGCAGGAAATAAAGCTTGTTGTGATGACGTTGCTGACATATTCCTCGAGCAAGGTAAAAGTCATTTGCTTAAAATAGTTGAAAATGTTTATCCTAAAGTTGATATGCTTAATGTTGTTCCTGTACGAAATGTTATTCAAGATATTTTTGAACTACATATTACTCATGCTCCGGGTATGGAGAGAGTTCGTGAAACTGTTAACGGGACGATTATGCCAACACCTGCCGCTGTTATGGAGGCATCAAAGCATTTAAGAGAAAATATTGGAGACCTAGTTACCATTGATGTTGGAGGGGCAACCACCGACATTCATTCGGTTACTGATGGTAGTGAGGCGATTGGAAATATTATGCTTTTTCCTGAACCCACAGCCAAGCGAACGGTTGAAGGCGACTTAGGTGTGTATGTTAATATGCATTCAATTTTGGATAAAATGGGAGCCGAAGAGGTGTCAAAAAAACTCACAAAAGGGGTTTTAATTGATGAGCTTATTAAAGACTTTAAGCCCATTCCTGACACTGAACCTTTAACAGAGTTTGTGGAAATACTCACTCAATATGCAGTTGATGTTTCACTTTCAAGGCATGCAGGCGAGATTAAATCTGTTTTTGATTATTCAGGTAAAAAAACTGTTGCTATAGGGAAAGACCTTACAGCAGTTAAATGGATTATCGGTACAGGTGGTGCTTTGACAAGGCTACCCAAAAGAGTCGCTATTTTAGAGTCAATAATAGAAAAAAGCAAATCGACAACAAGTATGTACCCAAAAGAGTATGCTCTAGTTTTGATAGATAATGATTATATTTTTGCAAGTTTAGGAGTGCTTTCAAAAACATATCCTAATGCTGCTTTAATTCTTATGAAAAATAGTTTGAGGATAAATTAAAAATGAAAGAAAATGCAACAACAGTTCCAAGAGTTAATATTTATGTAGAGAAGCTTAAGTCTAATGTTTGCTTAATGATTGAGATGTGTAAAAAATATAATATAGAAATTATGGCAGTTACTAAAGGGGTTGGAGCTATAAAAGAAATTGTGGATATTTTTGAGGAATGTGGAGTAAATATATTAGCTGACTCAAGGCTTATTAATTTAGCAAAAATGACTGACAGGAAACAGACAAAAGTATTGTTGAGGCTTCCGATGATTTCTTATGCTAATGATGCGGTCGAGCTTGCGGACATCAGCTTAAACAGTGAAATTGCGACTGTTAGGGCATTAAATGATTCTGCGATAAAACAAAATAAAATACATAAAATTATTTTGATGATAGAGCTTGGGGATTTAAGAGAAGGAGTGTTACCATACGATGTTAATGTTTTTGTATCTGAAGTGATAAGTATGTCTAATATAAAATTAGTTGGTGTTGGTACTAATCTAACATGTTATGGAGGGGTTGTTCCTGATGAGTCTAAACTTAAAACACTTGCTGACATTGCAACTGAAATAGAAAACACATTTTCAATTAAATTAGATATTATTTCAGGAGGCAATTCGAGTACTCTTAAACTTCTTGTAGAAAACAAAAAAATTGATAGCCGTATAAATAATTTACGTATTGGTGAGGGTATACTACTTGGTACCGAAACTTCTTACGGGAAACAGATGGAAGGGTTTTATAATGACGCTTTTATTTTAGAGACTGAAATAATAGAGGTTAAAGAAAAAAACTCGCTTCCTGATGGAGTAAGAAGTATTAACTCTTTTGGCGAGACAACAGAAATTAAAGATGTTGGAGTGCATACTAGGGCTATAATTGCTTTGGGTAGGCAAGACGTGAATCACTTAGGTCTTAGTCCTCTCGACAATGGTATCACTATACTTGGAGCAAGCGGAGATCACACCATATTAGATATTACTAAGTCTAAAAATAAATATAAAGTAGGGGATACTTTAAGTTTTAATCTGAACTATTCTTCTTTATTTGGTGCTATGATATCTACATATATAAATAAAAGATATATTAAATAATTTTCCATAAATAAAATTTAACTTTGCTCTATTTTAAGTATATTACTTTATTTATATAGTTGTTTGAAAGGCGTATTATATTTATAAAGTATAACTACTTTAGTTGGGGGAATTATGCTTGATTTAAATAATAGTTTTGGTGATATTGAGGCAGAAGAGATTGATTTTTTTAGTAAGGTAGATAAAACTGAAAGCACTCAAGATGAGTATGATTTAGCAATTCTACACTATACCAAAGCTTTGGAATTGAACCCAAATAGTGCTAATACTTATTTCAGCATAGCTAATTCTTATTATATGAAAGGGGAGTTTAAATTGGCTCTTCAAAATTATATTAAAGCTATTGAGATTGATGAAACAAATATGGGTGTTTATAGTTATAAAGGGGCTGTTTTTACTGATATGGAGCAGAATAATAAGCTTAGTAGAAATCAAAACCTGCCTACTTAAAAATTTTTTATAATGCTATGAAATTATTAGGCTAGATATTTTGATAAAATTAATTGAAGAGATTTACTATTGGACATACAGAACTATGCTACTTAGTTACCCTACTCGTAATGGTGCTGAGTTTTATGCTATGTGTGGCTTAATTGTTCCAAGTTATGCTTTACTTTTAGTAATTATATTTTTTGTAGATTATTTTTTAGGCTTAAATATTTATGCTTTATATATTGAGCTAATATATTCATCAGGTAGGTTTTTTGCTATATTTCTTGTAGTGTTTCCGTTTATAATATTATGGTTTATAAATTATTTGATGATTTTTAAGAAATTAACTCCAAGTTTTAGTGAGGCAAGAAAGCAGTATATTAGGATGAGGGGGAAGCTTAAATTTTCTAAAACTATAGACGATATACTGACTTTTTTATGTTTTACAGTTTTAATACCAATTTATATATCAATGCTTATAAACAATAGAAGTTCAAGCTTTCGTAGAATAAAAAAACGATGTGGAGACCTTAGTCCTAGACGCAAAGTTATAGGAAAATGCTTTACAGTTTTATATTACTTAGTGTCAATATCTGTGGCTTTAATTTTTTATTTAACATAGATATTATATAAATGTTCCCTAATGTTCTCTTGCATAATGAAAATAAATGCATATACTTTAAACAGTGTGCGTGTTTATTTTTGGAGGTATAATGCTAGAAGAAAACATTTTACTCGATATTAAGTCTCTTTACAAATCATTTCCCGGTGTAAAAGCTCTTAAAGGAGTCGATTTAAGACTTCTGAAATCAGAGGTTCATGCTCTTGTTGGCGAGAATGGGGCTGGTAAATCTACACTTATGAAATGTCTTTTTGGAATAGAGCATCATGAACAAGGGGATATAATCTTTGAGGGTAAGTATATTAAACTCAAGAACTCAAGTGACGCGCTTAGTCTTGGTATATCGATGATACATCAAGAGCTTCATCCAATTCCTCATCGTGATGTTGCTGAAAATATTTGGCTTGGACGTTACCCGACAAAGGGCTTACCATTTGTGGTTGATCATAATAAAATGTATGAGGACACACAAAAATTATTTGACTCCCTGCATATAACCATAAATCCAAAAACATTTGTATATGAGCTTTCGGTCTCTCAAATACAAATGATGGAAATAGCAAAGGCAATTTCTTATAATTCTAAAATAATCGTTATGGATGAGCCAACGTCTTCACTTACTGATACAGAAATTGCGAGTTTATTTAAGATGATATCAGAACTTAGAGAGAAAGGTGTTTCTGTTATTTATATATCTCACAAAATGGAAGAAATTAAAACGATATGCGATGCTGTTACAGTAATGCGAGATGGTGAGTATATAGGCAGATGGGGTATTGATGACTTGACTATTGACGAGATTATAGCGAAAATGGTTGGACGTAAACTTGATAATAGATTTCCTGAAAAAAATTATAGTCCAAGTGATGATATTATCTTGAAAGTTGAAAATTTTACATCAGTTATTAAAACATCATTTAAGGATGTTTCTTTCACTCTTCGTCGAGGTGAGATTTTGGGAGTAGGTGGACTTGTTGGTTCGCAGAGAACAGAGCTTATGGAAAGTCTTTTTGGATTAAGGAAATCAAAGGGTCATTCTTATATAGGGGATAGAGATTTTCATATTGATAGTGCTATAAAGGCAAAGCGTGCGGGACTTGCTCTCCTTACAGAGGAGCGACGTGCAACAGGAATATTTGGATGTCTTTCTATCGAGCATAATGTTTTCATCGCTTCATATCCTGAGTTTGCTTTTAAACATTTTATTGTTAATGATAAGAAAAATGAAAAAATAACTAAAGACTATATTAAAAAACTTAATATAAAAACTCCAAGTACAAAATCATTGATAGCTAATCTTTCTGGAGGAAATCAGCAAAAGGTTTTAATAGCACGCTGGTTATTAACAAATCCTAATATTCTTATTTTAGATGAGCCTACTCGTGGTATTGATGTTGGTGCTAAATATGAGGTTTATTCACTTATGTACCAAATTGCCTCTGAAGGAAAAAGTATTATAATGATATCATCTGAAATGCCTGAACTTATGGGCGTCTCTGATAGGATTATGGTTATGAGTAATGGAATGGTTGGCGGTATTTTAGAAAAAAATGAATTTAATCAAGAAAAAATCATGTCTTTAGCCACATGTAATTTATAGTGTTTCAAGGAGAAAATTATGTCTGAAGAAAAGCATATAAGTAAAGCATTTCAAATATTAAAGAAGGGGGCGATTTATTTTGTACTTGTATTTCTTGTTATAGGAATTGGTATAATTGAGTCCTCATTTTTATCTGTTAATAATCTAACTAATATTTTACGTATATCATCAGTTAGGGTAATTATTGCACTAGGTGTTGGTTGTATACTTATAACTAGAGGAACCGATTTGTCATCAGGCCGTATTGTGGGGCTTTGTGCTTGTGTTGCAGCATCCATTATGCAAAGAAGTGAGTATGCTTACAAAATGTATCCGAACTTGCCTGAGCTTTCTTTACTAATTCCTTTTATTGCTGTAATATGTATTGGTATAACAATTGGTATAGCAAATGGTGTTATAATTTCGACATTTAGCATACCTCCTTTTATAGCAACATTGGGTATGATGATTATAGTTTGGGGTGTGTCGTCAATTTATACTAATGCTCAACCTATTGGTGGGCTAAGAGATGACTTCACAGCACTTGCCACTGGAAACACTTTAATGATACCTAATCTTTTAATATTTGCAACTATTACGATGCTCTTGATTTGGTTTTTGCTTAATAAAACAGTTTTGGGTAAATATATTTACGCTATTGGAGGCAACCCGCAAGCTGCTTTAGTTTCAGGAATTAATGTAAAGTTTACTGTTATAAAAACTTATGCATTTGCAGGAATGCTTTATGGGATAGCAGGTCTTTTACTTGCTGCTCGTACAGGTGGGGCTACTAATAATTATGCGACCTCTTATGAGCTTGATGCTATTGCCGCATGTACTATTGGGGGAGTGTCAACTGCTGGTGGAATTGGGCGAGTGTCTGGTATTATAACAGGGGTTTTAATATTTGAGGTTCTTAATAATGGACTTGTTATACTTGGTGTTTCAGCATATTGGCAGCAAATTATAAAAGGTATTATCATCATCGCAGCAATTGCTTTTGATATGAGAAAATACATAACGAAAAAATAAATAGATAATGGGGAGTTTCTTAAATGAGTAAAGCAGTTATATCTTTAGACATCGGTGGCACATCAATGAAGGGTGCTTTAGTTTCAAAAACTGGAGATATTTTACATAAAGAAGAATTTGATACTGACCCTAGTTTCACGACAGATGAGCATAAGTCATATATTATAAAATGTGTTGAAAGCCTTATCACAAAAAAGCCTAGCGAGTATGACATAGTGGGTTTTGGAGCAGATAGTCCCGGTATAAGTGATAAAACTGGTGTTCATATTGGAGGGGCTGAAAATGTTCCGGGATTAAAAGGGCTTAGTTTTAAAGATATTGGGCGTGTTTTTAATGTGGATGCATTACATGCTAATGATGCTAGTGTTGCCGCATTAGGCGAGTTTAGATATGGAAGCGGTCGTGGAAAAGACTCTAAGGCTGCAATGATTATAACCGTTGGCACAGGCATTGGTGGTGGTTTTGTTTTTGATGGAGAGCTTTTTACAGGCTCAATTGGGGCGGCAGGCGAGATAGGGCATGTATGTTTAGTTCCTAATGGCGAGAGGTGTAATTGTGGATCGGTTGGTTGTGTTGAGCGGTACTGTTCGGCAACTGCGTATATAAGTAGTGCTAAAACAAAAGTTCATAAAGGTTTAAAGCAAACAGAACTTACAATGGATATTATTGAGAAGGGTGGAGCTAAAGTCATATTTGATTATGCTAAAAAAGGGGACAGACTTGCGAATGATGTTGTGGCTGAATGTTCTCATTATTTAGGTATTGCCATTTCTCAAGCTACGAATATGCTTGACTTAGACCTTGTACTTATAGGTGGCGGTATTTGTAAAGATTTCGAAATGATTATCCCTTATGTTCGTTCAGCCGTAATTGATTACACATTGAAAATACAGGCAGAAAGACTTAGCATAGAAAAAGCTTCACTTGGAAATGATGCGGGCATTTTAGGTTGTGCTGCTATGTTTTTTAAGTAGAGGTTTATGAAAACATTTCCATATTGAAGTTCAGCCAATTGCCAAGTTCTATATAGTTTTTCTTTTCACTTTCATCTATTTTTAGCTGTCCGTCTTTGTATTTTTTTGTTATAAAGTAGAACATATTTTCAAGCTTATGCCTATCTGTTGGCATATTGTTTTCACTTAAAAATTTAATATCAACAATTAATTTGTCAAACAATTTTATATTGCTTTCGTCTTCAATCTCTTTAAGCGTTCTTTTCATTTTATCAACTATAGTTAAAGATATTCCACTATTAGACACAAATATGTCAGCACTTCTCATAGAAGCAAGCTTTTCTGTAACATAATCGTAGGCTTCTCGTCCTTCTGAATCTATTTTCGCTCTTAAAATAGGAGAGTATAAAGAACCCATAATACGTCTGTAATCATAATTTGGTATTATATCATTTATATTATAATGAGAAAATATTCCTTCAAACTCTGGAAGTATCGACTCAAGCACATGATCTATATTATTAATAGAATTAACGAATAATATTTCAGCTAAGTCATTACGTTCCTCAAGTTCAACATCTTTTAAACTAAATGTATGATTTTCTTTATTTGCTAAATCTTCTTTAGTTTTTGCTATTTTGATAAGATGTTTAAGTTCATATTTATCTTCAAATGATGTAACGTGAAAATAGTTTTCATTTTCATAAGTATGAGTAATATGTCCTTCTGTCTCTCCATCCTCAGTAGTGAAATTGTCTACTTGGTAATCATATATTTTTACAGTATTTTCTGATATAGTCTCTCCAAGCAACTTAAATGCAAATGTGTTTATAGCATAAAGTTCACTATATAAATCAGGCTTTATTTCGTTTTCAAAAAACTCTCTTGCAGTTTCTGCTTCTTTATTATTGCTAATCGATTTTGCTAATGTTGTCAAGAAGTTTTGATAAGCCTCTTCTACAAATGGTATGTCTTTTATTTTGGCTAATTTTTTTGCATAATAAAATGAGCGTTCTGCATATTGCATATTCTTTCTAGGTTCAATTCTTGAAACATCATTAAAAAACCAAGCACATGATGTGTATGAGAATAAAGAATATTTGTATGAGTCCATTAAAAATCTAAACTCTTGATATGTTATAGAGTCTTCAAATGTTTTATATAATTCTTTCGCATATTCATCATTATAAATTGCCATTATGTATGACTCTCTAATAGATGCTCTGTTGCTTTTATCATTTGGAAGCAAAGCATTATATAGCTTGTCTTGCATTACACGTAGTATATCAAATGCATCTCTTAATGGTTTTCTCCATGAAAGTGAAAGTCCATTTTCTTTTCCACATCCGCAATCTGCTCTCCATCTTTCAACACCATGAGAACAACTCCAAGAAGTTCCAAGCCCATTAGCTCCTAAGTGTAATATCACCTCTTCTTTAGGTGGTTTAATTGAAAGGTAATGTTCGTAATTTGTGAAAACAAAATCATTTTCTTTTTCACTGCCAGTAAAAAAACTTGAAAGACACATGTCAGCAAATGCTTCATGATGCCCATAAGATTCGCCATCAGTTGCTATGTTTAGCATTTTAGCGTCGTTATAAGACCCTTTTATTCGGGACTTTAATTTGTCAGATGATACAAGTAAGTGTTCAAATGCTATTGCTCTTGAAACATCGGCATTGTAAAAAAATACAGCAACACGTTTTCCATTATTTCCATAAAGCCAGTATGGTTTTGAGGTGTCTATTGTGGCATCTGAAACATTCTCTAATATTCCGTTTGCTTTTTTTACATATTGTGCTTGAAATGGAGATAAAATTGTAAAAGTAACACCACAATCGTATAAAGCATCAACTACTGTCGTATTAATAGCAGTTTCTGAAAGCCATATTCCATTCGAACGTCTTTTGAAAAACCTATTAAAATTATATAGTCCCCATTTAATTTGAACACACATGTCTTCATAGCTCGCAAGTGGCATAATTATATGATTATATACCTGTGCTATAGCGTTTCCAAATCCAAGGCGTTTAATACTTGCTTGATCTGCCTCTACAATCTTCTCGACCACATCAGGTCTTTCTTTTGCGATATAGTCTAGAAGTGTAGGGCCGAAATTAAAACTTAAATATTTATAATTATTTACGATATCAGTTATTCTACCATATTTATCTAAAACTCTTGAATATGCATTAGGAGAGTAACATTCATTTGTTATTCGTTCATTCCAGTCATGAGCAGGTTTTGCTGATGGCTCCCTAGGAATTATCCCCGAAAATGGATCTTCTCTAGGCGGTTGATAAAAATGCCCATGGATGATTAAATATTTCATGATTCACTCTCTTTAATAGTTTGAGTTATGTTTCTATTAAAAATCAGAAAGATATTTATCAAACATTTCTCTTAATACTTTTTTATCTGATTCAGTAATAGTGCTAAATGGTTTTTTACAATATCCATATCCAACATTGTCATAATAGCTTAGGCATTCTTTTAATGCAGGATATATTCCAACTTTAAGTAGAACATCAATAACATCGTTCATTTTTTGCTGAACTTCTAATGCTTTATCAAGTTCTTTATTTTTTACATGAGTTAATATTTTTTTTGCGAATGGTGCTTGAATATTATAAGTTGAACCTATACCTGAATCAAGTCCATAGGAAGCATAAGCGATAAGTAATTCGTCAAAGCCTGCCCATAATTGTTTGTTAGGATAGTTTTTTACAACTCTTTCAAGTAAGTATAAATCAGATGAAGTATATTTTATTCCAGCAACACGCTCATTTTCAAAAAGCTCACCGAATTGATCAAGTGATATTTTTGAGTTTGCGAGGAATGGTATAAAGTATATTACAAATGGTGTTTTGCTTGTTTCTTTTAAGATTGTTTCATAATATATTTTTACGTTTTCGAATGCAAATGGGTAATAGTATGGAGTTACAGACGAAATCATATCGTAATTAAGCTCTTCTGCTTTTTGCGCTATAGTGATAGCTTCATCTATGTTAAGGCTTCCAACATGTGCTATAAGTGAAACTTTATCCTTAACTTCGTCTTTTACAATTTCAAGAATATCTATTCTTTCTTTAGTAGATGTAAGTAAAGCTTCTCCTGTTGAACCGCCAACATAAAGCCCATCAACTTTCATTGTGTCAATATTATGTCTTATATAAGAGCGTAATACAGTCTCATCAATTTTTCCATTTTTGTCGAATGGAGTCATCAAAGCAGATAGAATTCCTTTACAATTTTTCATTTTAATAAACCTCATAATTTTATTTCAAACATAAACTATACTTTATACTAATATCCTCTTTTTGCAAGCTTTGTTTTATTAAATATATTTTATAATATTATAGTTATATAAAATTGACTAATTAATAATTTAAATATAGAATACACTTTATGAATAAACATAATACTGTATTTTTTGACTTAGACGACACTATAATTAAAGGTGACTCTATAGTTAAGTTTATGATTTTTTATTTAAAACGTAATCCAAATAAAATTTTCGTTTATATTGGTCTTATTCCATATTTTATTTTGTTTATGCTTAAAATTGTAAAAAATAAAACAATAAAGGGGTGTATTGCTAAAATATTTGAGAATGAAACTATTGATAATTTATCTGAAATAGGTCTTGAGTTTGTTAATACTGTTATCGAAAAAAATTATTATATTGAGGCACTTGAAGAGATAAAAAAATGCAAAGAAAATGGCTATAGACTTATTTTAATAACAGCGAGTTTTGAGTTTTATGCTATACACATAGCGAATAAATTAGGTTTTGATAAGTGCATAGCGACAAAACTTTGGACTAATAATAATATATATACAGGGCAAGTTTATGGTAGAAATTGTTATGGAGTAGAGAAAAAGTCTAGGCTACACATGGAAGGCTATATTCATGGTCAAGAAACTAATATTGCGGCATATAGTGATTCTATAAGTGATTTGCCATTGTTCGAGTTTGCTAAGGAGAGAGTATGTGTGAATCCTAAACGCAGTTTAAGTAAATATGCTATGGAACATAAAAGCGAAAATTATATTATAGTGGACTGGAGGAGTATGGATGAAAATCTTAGAAAACACTCATAAATTAATTGTTGAAGAGAATATTGCGGGTGCTTATGATTTAGCTAATGCATATATAAACAATAATAATAAAAATATATATGGTTATATAGCATTGTCTGATATATATTATGAAGAGGATTTATTTCAGAGTGCCATAGATATATTGGATGAAGGGCTTAAAGTTATTCCAGATAATAAAGAATTACTTGAACATAAATTATCCCCTATGATAGAGCTTGGGCTTCATGATGAATCTAAAAGGATTATTAATAAAATTATTAGTATGGGGCAAGCATCATCGAATATATTTGGGCAATTAGGTTTTATTTTATCTATGGAAGGAAATCATAAGGATGCTCTATTAAATTATAATAAAGCTATAGAAATTGATAATGAAGACAGTATTTCTGTTTTTAATTTAGGGGTCTCTTATAGAGCTTTATATTTATATGACGAAGCAATTGATGCATTTGAAAAAGCATATATGTTGGCAGATTCTGACAGAAAACACACCATAGAACATATTTTGAAAAGCCTAAAAAGTGATAGAAAAAAATCTATTTTTAATACTGATAAACTTATTTCTTTTCCGGGTAATCCTGATATATTTAATTTGCTTGTGCCTAGTAATTTTGATGCGAAACTTAAAAATAATGTATTAAATATAACAAGCCCAGATAATAAAATAGCAATTAAATTAAGTTATAGTGATGGGTATTCTGATGAAGACACTATTAATAGAATATTTAAAGAGTTTAAGGATGAAATTGGGGACATTTATTCTATAATAAAACCGTTTTCAATTTCAAGAAGAGAGCAATATAATGACCTCTATGCGAGTAGTATATTTATAACTAAGGTTAAACAACAGATGTTTTATGCTATATCAATTTTATATAAAGACTCAAAAATGATTATACTAACTATGACCTCGTCAATTTTTATAAGTAATAAATTAATAGGTTTAACTGAGTTAATATTAGACAGCCTATACTTTAAGGATTGATAATAATCTATAAAAAATTATGCTCTCTATAGGCAAAAACAATAGAGGCAATATTTTCTATTTTAGCATTTAGAAGAAGGTTTATAATTTCTTTAAGTGTCGCCCCTGATGCATAGACGTCATCAATCAATAATATTTTTTTATTTTTAAGTGATTCAATATCATCAATAAAAAAAGCATTTTCTACATTGTGTTCTCGTTCACTTAAATATTCTAAACATTTTTGTTCTTTAATGTTTTTTGCAAATTTAATATTATGGCCTAAACACAAATTAATTGAACTCGATATTCTTTCTGAAAAATAGCTCATGGAATTTGTATTTTTATTTGATGGAATATAAAGCATTATGTCATAATCTGTATTGCTTTTATTATAGTAGCTTGTAAAACATTCAATTATTTTGGGAATGTCAGTAATTTCTTTACGTTTAAACGCACGTAATTCATCTCCTAACTTGCCATCTAAGTTACCTAATGCTTTGACAGGTATTTCATTTATAAAAAATTCTTTATAAATATTATTTACTTTTCTTTTTTAGTGCTGTGTAAAATAGAGCTGCAAAAAGCACATTGATAATAATTCCTCTATATCCATTAACTATACCATTAAACCAAGCCTCTGTTGTCATAGTATTAAAAAATGGTATAAGTATAATTGATGAAAGTCTTGCTAAAATCATCGAAACTAAAGCTGTAATGTAGAAATTGATATTAAATTTTCTTCCTACAAATATGAATATACTTAAAGCAACACATTCAACTAGTAAAAAATAGTATATAGGTACTTTAGGCATTCCTGTTAAAAGCATATTAAGTGTTGGTGCTAAAACAGACAAAGCTAGCAATTTTGGAAAACTCATAAATGAAACAGCAAGCGATATAGAGAAAAATATTGGCAAATAAAGTGTTCCTTTAAGACCAAGTGTATGAGTTATTAAAGGGAAAATTAAGCTTGCGATGATTAAAGAAGCCATTAGCATATTTTCGGTTGATGCTTTTACTTTGGCTTGATTGTTATAATTAGTGGTGGTATACATAGTTTATACCCTCCTTAAGTTATTTATTTTATGACTAAAGTGTACATTATTTTTAGTTAAAAACAAGGTATGAGCGTTGTTTTTTCATTCGTTGTTATTATTCTAAGAGAATAGGTGTAGAGCTCAAATTTTTTTATTAAATAGCAAAAATAGTATTTATGTATTAAAAGTACATAAAATGAACAATTAATTCATTTATATATTGACTTTGTTATTTTTATGCGTATACTATAATTGTAGAGGTCATTTATGTCTATTAATGTTGTCGAGTTAAGTAATATTACTAAAAGTTTCTCAGGTGTAGAGGTTTTGCACAATGTTGACTTAACCTTAATGAAAGGTGAAGTACTGGGTCTTATTGGTGAGAATGGTGCTGGAAAATCTACACTTATGAAAATATTGTCAGGTATATATCAGGCAGATAGTGGTAATATTTCTATAAACGATAATTTAATAAAAATAAAAAATCCTAGATCTGCTAGAAAATATGGAATAAGTCTAGTTCCTCAAGAATTTAATTTATGCAATAAACTTTCTGTTGTTGAAAATATATTTTTAGGTTCTGAAATTATAAAAAATAAAGTATTAGAAGAAAGTAAAATGAGAAAAATATCTAAGGATATACTTTCTGCTTTATCAATTAATTTTAGTGTTAACTCTCAAATAGAAGACCTGTCTGCAGCAGAAAAGCAATTTGTAGAAATAGCAAAGTCAATAGTTTTTGATTCAAAAATTCTTGTTATGGATGAGCCAACCACAATGCTCACAACTAAAGAAATAGAAAATCTTTTTTTTCTCATAAATAAACTTAAAAATGATGGGATGTCAATTATCTATATTTCTCATAAATTAGATGAGATTAAAAATATATGTAATCGTGTGATTATTTTAAGGGATGGCTCACTTGTATTCGATAGCCCAGTTTCAGATATAACAATTAAAGATATGGCATCTAAAATGGTTGGTCGTGAGTTTAATAAAGTATTTCCACAAAAAAATAAAGTTAGCACTAAACATTTTTTTGAAGTAAGAAATATATCATCTAACAATAACAAATTTACTAATATTAGCTTTAATGTTTTTAAGGGCGAGATATTTGGAATAGCAGGACTTGTGGGATCAGGTCGTACTGAGATTGCGGAAGCTATTATGGGAATAAGGAAATTTCGAGGGGACATATTTATTGATGGTAAAAAACTTAGTATTAAAAAACCTGCAGATAGTTTGCAAGAAGGTTTGTCATATTTATCTGAAGACAGACAAGCATCGGGAATAATAACCGCTTTTAATCTATGTGAAAACGCAACGCTGTCTTCTTTAAAAAAATATTCAGATAATATAATACAAAAAATAAATACTGAAACAGAACAAAGTGTTAGTGAAAGTTATAAATACAAGTTTTCAATTAAAGCAGCATCAGTTTATCAAACTTTAGATAATTTGTCTGGTGGTAATCAACAAAAAGTTTTGCTTGCTAAGTCTTTAGATAGTAGCCCTAGTATTTTAATAGTGGATGAACCGACACGAGGAGTAGATATATCTGCTAAGCAAGATATTTATAAGTTTCTTAATGAGCTCTCAATTTCTGGTATTAGTATAATACTTATATCGTCTGAATTAGAGGAAATACTTGGAATGTGTAATAGGACTCTTGTATTAAAAGAAGGAATTAGTATGGGGATATTAGAAGAAAGTGAAATGAGCGAAGAAAGTATAATGTATTTGGCTACAGGTGTTTCAAAAGGAGTTTAATTGTGCAGAATTTATTAAATATTAGTAATTCTAATATACTAAAAAATAATAATTTACGAGTATATGGCAATATTTTTGCATTAATAGTGTTATTTATAATATCTATTTTTTTAGGGTATCCTAATTTTTTGAAAACTCAAAACTTACTAAATATATTAAGACAAATCTCATATACAGGTATTATAGGTCTTGGTATGACATTTGTAATAATAGCGGGTGGAATTGATTTATCTGTAGGTTCAATAACAGCTTTTGCTGGTGCAATAGCAATAATCACAATTAATGTATTAAACTCGATAGGGGTATCAGTATACATAGGTGTTGCTTTTGCTATAATTGCTGCTTTATCTGTAGGAACTATTTGTGGTTTTATAAATGGATTTTTCATTGCTAAAGGAAATATAGCACCTTTTATAGTAACGCTTGGAACTATGGGTATATTTAGGTCTCTTTCTCTATTTATGGCAGATGCAGGCGAGTTTCGTTCTTCAAATGTATTATATGGAAATATAGGTGGCAGTAGTTTTCTTTATATACCTATACCTGTTTGGGTTTTTTTCATTACAAGCTTTGCCCTAAGTTTTGTATTGAAACAAACACGTTATGGTAGATATGTGAGGGCTGTTGGATGTAATTCTAAAGTAGCACATTATTCTGCTATAAATGTCCCTTCAATTAAACTTATTACATATATAATAAATGGATTTTTAGTAGGAGTTTCAGCAATTTTAATATCTATGCGTTTCAATTCAGTTGGTACTTCTACATTTGGTATAAATTATGAAATGGATGCAATAGCTGCTGTAATAATTGGAGGAACGGCTATGAGTGGAGGAAAAGGAAGTGTATGGGGTACAGTTATTGGGGCAATTATTTTAGGGATTATTAATAATATGCTTAATATGGTGGGGGTATCCCCTTATTTGCAAGGAACAGTTAAAGGATTGGTTATTATAGGAGCAGTTTTTATACAGAGGCAAAACTCTAACAATTAATAAAAATCTGATCCTTTGGTAATAAAAAAAATAAGGGAGAATTATTATGAAACGAATCAAAGTTATGTTGTTCATTTTGGCTATCATGCTTTTGGTAAGTATTGGATGTGCTGATAATTCATCTACAACGGGGGCTGATAAAGTAGTTGTGTCAGAGGATAGAGTAGCAAGCACTAAACCCATTGTTATTGGTGTATCACAACCACCTGCAACTCATGGCTATAATGCTGGGGTTATATGGTGGACAAAAAAAGCTATGGATGATTGGGAGAAAAAAGATCCTAATGTTAAGTTTCTTTACAGAAGTGCTGATACAGTTGCTAAACAAGCAGCTGATATTGAAGATTTATTGGTTCAAGGTATTGATGGACTTGTTGTTTATCCAGTAGACATAACATTAACTCCTGTTGTTGTCAAAGCTTATGAGCAGGGTGTATATGTTGTTGTTGTTGATAGAGGTATATCAGTACAGGCTTATGATGTTTGGATATCTAATGATGATGAGGCTTATGGACGAAATGCATTAGAATGGGTCGCTAAGGACTTAGGTTATGAAGGCGATATAGTTATGATAGAAGGTATTCCGTCAAATGTTAATGACATAAGAATGAAAGCAGCAAGAGATGTTGTCGCTAAATATCCTAATCTACGTATAGTAGATTCACAACCTGGTAATTGGAATAAAGAAAAAGCATTATCTGTTATGGAGAATTATTTGCAAAAATATGATACTATAGATGCTGTTGTAACATTGGATGATGACATGCTTGAAGGTGTTTTACAGGCTTATAAAGAATCTGGACGTAGTGATATAAAAACATTCTTTGGTGGAGCAGGGTCTAAAACTATGGTTAAACGTATTATAGATGGAGATGAGCTTGTTAGAGCAAATGCTACATATCCTCCTGATTGTCATGCTACATCTGTTTCTCTAGCTGTATTAGGTCTTAGAGGTACTAGACTTGAAGGGTTCTATCAGAAGAAGTTACCTATACGTATAATATTAAATTCTGAGCTTATAACAAAAGAAAATGCAAAAGATTACTACTACCCAGACTCAGTATTTTAGCATATAAATATTATTAATATATATAAAGGGGTGAGAGCTTGAATAAAACTCTTAAGATACTTAATTTAATTAGGCATAAAGGTAGTCTTGCTCCTTTTGAAATTTCTGAATTACTTTCAATTCCAAAATCAACCGTTTCTATGGGTCTAAAATCACTTCTTACATATGGTATAATACGTAAAAAGAAAATAGTAGGTTCAAAAAGATCAAAGTTTAAGATAAACGAGAAGGCGGGTTTTGTTGGAGGAGTTGACCTTGGACAAACTCACTTATATATTGGTATATTTAATTTGGATGGGGACTTGATTGATTCCATTAGAGAAAAAATTATTCTAATAGATAAAGAACCTTCTGATGTTATAAATAAAATTATAGATAACTTAAAATACTTAATTGATAAAAATAATATCGAATTAGATCACTTTTTAGCTATAGGGGTTGGGGTTCCTGCTGTTATTGACTATAAATATAAAGTTCTTATATCTCCCCCTGTTATGCCAAAATGGGATAATTACTTTTTTACAGATAATATTACCCGAGTTTTTTCATGTCCTGTTTATATTGATAATGATGTTAATATAATGGCTTTGGGTGAAAAGAAAAAAGGTATTGGACAGAGTGTCGCTAATTTTCTTATGATAAAAGTAGAAACAGGTATTGGTATGGGGATTATAGTTTCTAATAATATTTATAGAGGAGATGCAGGATCGGCAGGTGATATAGGTCATATTGCTGTTGATGGAAGTGATACTGTTTGTTGGTGTGGAAATATAGGATGTCTTGAAGCTTCAGCAAGTTCTAGGGGATTAGTAAAAAAAGCATACAATTTATTAGAAAATAATGCTTCAGAATTTCTTCTAAATAATTTGAACAATAAAGGAAGTATTGATATAGAAACTATAATAAGAGGTTCACTAGAAGGCAATAATGAATGCCAAAAGATAATATATGAAGCAGCAAGAGATATAGGGGAGGTTCTTTCAAAACTAGTAAATGCGTTTAATCCAAAACTTATTATTTTAGATGGAGAACTTGTTATGTCGGGAGAGAGATTTATTGCTATAATAAAAGAATCGATTTACAAACGATCTACTCCGCTTTCTACATCAAAATTAGAAATAAAAAAATCTAAACTGAGTGGGAATAATGCAATTATAGGAGCAGCTTTTCTCGCTATTAATGAACTTTTTTCTAATAAAAATATTAAAGATATACTTAAAAATAGTAAAGTTGAAGGATTTTTATGAAAACAAATAATTTACAAGCTTGTGTTGTTGGGATTGGTCTTATAGGGCCTATACATATTGAAGCTTTAAGGCGTATTGGTATTAATGTTATAGCAGTTGTTTCTAGAAATGAAAATAAGGTTTCTGAGTTTGCAAGAAGTATTAATGCCAAGTATTCGTTTACAAATATTAATGAAGCCCTAAAACAAGAAGATATTGATGTTATGCATATATGTGTACCTGATGAGTATCATTATGAATATGTGAAATTATCACTTATAGCAGGCAAGCATGTTGTGTGTGAAAAACCGTTAGCAGTTAATAGTAAACAGTCAAAAGAGTTAGTTTCTATTTCTAAAGAGGTTAATAAAGTTTGTGTAGTTTGTTATAATTTACGATATTATCCACTTGTGCATCATGTGAAATCGGAAATAAAAAGTAATATTATTGCTCTGCATGGTGGATTTTTACAAGACTGGCTTTTATATAAAAATGATTGGTCATGGAGAATTGAGCAGAATTCTGGAAGCGGACTTAGAGCAATTCCTGATATTGGAAGTCATTGGTTTGATATGGTTAGTTTTATGACTGGACTTGAAGTCGAATATGTATTTGCTGATTTACTTATACATCATAAAACTCGGCATAAACCTAAGGGTATTATTAAAACTTTTTCTAAGACTGATGATGCTAATAAAGAATATGAAGAGGTTAATATTAAAACAGAGGATTTTGGGTCTGTACTTATAAGGTTTAAAAATGGGGCAAAAGGTGTTTGTATAGTATCACAAGTGTCAGCAGGCAGGAAGTGTAGGCTTAATTTTGAAATTGATACAGAAGAGGAATCTTTCTCATGGACATCTGAAGATCCCAATAATATGTTAATTGGAAAAAGAAATGAGCCAAACAAGATTATAACAAGAGATCCAAGTATTATGAGTAATGAAGCAAATAATATAACATCATATCCAGGAGGTCATGCGGAAGGATATCCTGATACATTCAAGCATTTTTTTAAGGCTGTTTATAGTTATATATCAGAAAACGACTATAATGCTAAAAAGTCATTTCCGACATTTGAAGATGGGCATAAATCTCTCTTGATATGTGATGCGATACTTAAATCGGCAACAGAAGAAAGATGGGTAAGTATTAAAGAAGTAGAAGATTCTTTAGAAGGAGATACACTATGAAACTAGGTTTACTTACAGTGGCTTTTGCTGAACTTGAATTAGAGAGTATAGCAGCTTGGTCGAAAGAGAATGGATTTAATGCTTTAGAAATTGCAATGTGGCCAAAAGAAAAAGCTACTAGAAAATATGCTGGTGTAACACATATTGATATGGCTACTTTAACAAAAGAGAGTGCTAAAGAAACAAAAGATATGCTTAAACATTATGATATTGATGTGTCAGCACTTGCCTATTATCCTAATATACTTGATCCTGATGTGGAGGTAAGTCGTGCTACCACTAATCATTTGAAAAAAGTTATTGAGGCTGCGAGTATTTTGGAAGTTAATACTGTTACAACATTTATTGGTAAAAATAAAAATATCAATATAGAAGAAAATATTAAATTATTTAAGTTAGTGTGGCCAAGCATTGTTAAGTATGCTAAAGATCACAATGTTAATATTGCTATTGAAAATTGTCCCATGATATTTTCGAATGATGAGTGGCCTGGTGGAAATAATTTAGCTTCAAGCCCTGCTATATGGAGTATTATGTTTGATATCATAAACGAAGACAATTTTGGGCTAAATCTTGACCCTTCTCACTTAGTTCTTCAAATGATTGACCTAGAAAGAGCTATAAAAGATTTTGGAAGCAAAATACTTCATGTTCATGCTAAAGACTTAATGATTGACCGAGATGGACTTTATAAACATGGTGTGTTTTCTCTTGGTATGGGGTGGCAAGTTCCAAAAATACCTGGTCTTGGGGATGTTGATTGGAAAAAGTTTTTTTCGTCTCTTTATGGAGTTGGGTATGATGGATATGTTATTGTTGAGCATGAAGATAAAAACTTTGAGTCTTCACTTGATTTAATAAAAAATGGATTTTTAATAGCAAGAGATACATTGAAAGGCTATATTCACTAAATATTTTTGGTATATACGTTTTACTTAAAGTGAAGCTTCTTTTTTATAGTAAATATAGCTACTTTTTTGCCCCAGCGTCTTTTAATAAATTTACTACATCTTTATGTTTTTCTTTTT